>NZ_CP030840.1:6900000-7112011 GCF_003330725.1 Acidisarcina polymorpha
CATCAGTCACGACTGGAAGTTCACATCAGGGGGGGGCATTGAATAAATTATCTTCAAGCGCCGGCGCTCCCTGCAGAAATCATCCTGCTGTAGGTTTATCGTTACTGTCAGTACGACGTTAGCTACTTGGATCTCATGGAGATGATGCAGGAGCGCCGTTGGGTAGACGGTTTAACCATCACGCGTTGAATGCGCCGGAGTTGGACAAGCGGGTGCGCTGGTACCAGGGCTAGCGAACTGCTTTGTGGCGTTTGGATGAGACGTATGTGAAGGAGGTAGGCGGCAGCGGCGATACTCCGGCAACCCATTGCTATCCGGGAAGAGCACTGGCGATCATGACCATTGGCTGCCCCCGCTCACCTCGTACCAACTCGGTTCGTATCCGAAACGAGCCGCGACCTGCAACGGGAGGATGGGCTATCTGCCGCGACAAATAGCGTACCTGCAAATACCTGCACAACATCATTGAAGTCGACCATGGCGCACCCACGCGAGTCATTGGCCCCCCTGAGAGGCTCAGGCGATGAGCACGCGGCCGCTTCGATCGAGTACTTTGAAGTACTACGCGTGACCTGGCGGGGGCATCGCCTCACCTGTAAGCAGCGTGTGAGAATGATTGATTAATCCCTTCGACATCTTGTTTGTCTCGACCTGATTAGGTGTCGAGACAGACAAGCTGTGCCCGGGTTGTTGATGCGACAGGTCCAAGGGCCTGGCATAATGTCGACGCTAAGCAGGAATATCTCGCTCAGGCCGGTGAGTTGATTCTTGATGGACCAACGCTATCCCATACGTCCCGGCGATCGCTATGACCGATTTGAGCGGACAGGCACGCGCCTCGGCGAGGCGGACATTGTGGAACGCAAAGCCGCTCGGTCCGCCGTATGAGTAGCAAGCATAGTTGGCGGGAACCGTTTGCATGGTGTGAATGACGTTCCAATCGCATCCGATTGAATGTGTCATGAACGCGAAGCCGGCCGACCCACGACTGCCGGCTTCAGCTTCAATACATGAAGCGAAGGCTTACGAATCTAACATTAGGAGAGTTCTAAATAATGACAAACCAAGCTGATCTCGGTGGCATGTTCACCTTTCCCGGTACACAGCTGCAGGTTCGCCGCATGGGTTTTGGCGCGATGCAGTTGGCAGGGCCACACGCATACGGACCATCAAAGGCTCGTGACGGGGGTTCCGCGGTCCTAAACGAGGTAATTGCGGCGGGCGTTAATCATATCGACACAAGCGACTACTACGGTCCACACTCGGTCAATCAGATCATTAGACAGACGCTTCATCCTTATCGCGACGACCTCGTTATTGTTACGAAGCTGGGTTGGCGCCGTGGGGACAGTGGCTCTTGGATCCCTGCGGTCTCCGCCAGTGATATCACCGCTGGCGCACATGAGAACCTGCGTAACCTTGGTCTCGATGCGCTGGAAATTGTAAACCTACGGGTAGGCGGCGAGTTGTGGCCCACAGAGGGATCGATTGAGGAGCCAATGACTGCGCTTGCCGAATTGCAGCGGCAAGGCCTTATTCGCCATTTGGGCGTGAGCAACGTGTCTCCCCAGCAGTATGCGGAAGCAAAGAAGATTGCGCAGATTGTCTGCGTTCAGAACTTTTACAACGTGGCCCAACGCCGGGACGATGCCTTCATAGACCAACTTGATAAAGAAGGCGTCGCCTACGTACCGTATTTCCCGCTTGGCGGAATGACACCGCTTCAGTCTGCTGAGTTGGACGTTGCAGCTGCCTCGGTAAACGCCACCTCATTGCAGGTGGCGCTTCATTGGCTATTGAAACGGTCGCCCAATATTCTGCTCATTCCCGGAACCTCGTCACTGCTACATCTAAAAGAGAATTTAGAGGCTGTTGACCTTGAGCTATCAGCCGAGATATTGACCCAGCTGAATGCCGTGGGAAGCTACGCCGCGTAGAACCGTTTGGGCCCATCTTTCTGTCCCTTATGATGCGCGTCACGAGGGTGATGTTCTGCAATCGGCTAGAAGCAAACACCATTCTCGTGACCATAATCAGTGAGCGTTGTGGGAGCCATAGCGGAGCGCACGCGGCAGTTACTCCGTAAACGCCAGCGGAAGGGGATGGTTAGCGAAGAATGGGCGTGTACCGTCAGACTCGAGACACTGAACGATAGCTTTGGACCCGGGAGTTGGCGACTGAATGTCCGCGGCCCCGGGAAAAGGGCACTGTTGCTTTAGAACGGTGCCAGGAGCTTGGGCGGCGTAGAGACGTTGGGATGGCTCATGTTCAAGCGTCGACGTTTTCCTATTGAGATCATCCTGGTGTGTGTTCGCTGGTACTGCAACTACGGGATCTCCTATCGCGATCTGGCCGAGATGATGCAGGAGCGCGGCGTGGAAGTAGATCCGTCCACGATCAAGCGCTGGGTCCATCGCTATGCACCTGAACTCGAAAAGCGAGGTTCGATGCTATCAAAGCTACCGAGCGACCTCGCGCCGCGTGGACGAGACATATGTGAAGGTTGGCGGCAAGTGGAAGTACCTGTTCCGGGCTGTCGACAAGCATGGCCTGCTAATCGACTTCATGTTGACGGACCGGCGGAACACCCGGGCAGCCTATCGTTTCCTCGGAAAAGCATTAATGATCATGCGCCACTGCCACCCTCCCCGATTACGACAGCCCATGGATCGTATCCTCAAGCTATCAGCAGGCTGCAGCAAGAGGGCAAGTTGTCAGGGTCGACCAAGCATCACACGTGCAAGTAATTGAACAACATCATTGAGGCGGATCATGCAGCAATCAAGCGAGCCATTCGCCCGACACGGGGCTTTCAAAGGATGAAGACGGCAGCCGCTACCATCAAAGCCTTCGAAGTTATGCGGATGATCCGCAGAGCTCATTGCCTTACCTGCAAGCCGAACGTCCAAGACGAGGTGCGTTTTGTAAACAAGCTGTCCGAGGTCTTCACGATCGCTGCCTACGCGAACAGCGTTAGCGCTAACTGTGCGCAACAGGGTTAATGCAACAGAGCCTTAAAGCGGCTGTGATAAGAGTCGACGATGCGGCGCGCCCCGGGGTTCCCAGGCCAGTAGGGCAAAGACGTAGGAGACGCCTACAACGGAACGGACGAGATCGTTGTCCCTGAGTTTAGATCACCGCTGGATATGCGCTCGATAGACGACAAAGGCAGTATGGATAGCGGGCAATAACAGTCGAGAAAGGCGCATAGAGCCCTCGGCGACTGTTTTATGGCTAGAGGAGGAGCTTTTTATCGGACACTGTGGTCGATTGGGAGCACCACTCAAGTGCGGGACGCTTCAAGAGAAGGAATGTTGGCAGCAAATCGCTGTTCGGCTGTTAAGTTTCTCCGCCGAAGAGATCGAGATCGTCAAAAGAGAGACCACTTTTGCTACAATCATAAGAGGCAGTGACAGTGCCGCGAGATTCAGGTCTCCTCCACAGCAACTCTGGTGTCTCTTACTGGATGTTTACTGGATGTTTCCCCCGAAAATTGGTCATATTCAATGGAAAGTGTGGAATCTGGAGAAAGTATGGAAATTCAGGTTGACCAGTAGAATCAATGAGTTAGGACAACTGGTTAAAAACATAGCAGGCGCGTAGCTCAGTTGGTTAGAGCGCTACCTTGACACGGTAGAGGTCAGGAGTTCGAGTCTCCTCGTGCCTACCATATTTTCAACAACATAAGAGGACACTTCACCTGACAGCATGTATTTTGTGTCGTTGTTTGTGTCGTAACCCTCGGTTGTTGGCCTCCTCGGGCACTTCGCCGATAGTACATTCACCGCTTCCCTCTTCGCTTCCTGGCGGACGTGGGAGTAGTGCTCCAGCATCTTCCGGGAGACATGCCCAGCCAAGGCCATGATGGTAGCATCGCTCGCCTGCGACTCGGCAAGCTCGGTAATAGCATGGTGGCGGCAGTCATGAAAGCGGAAGCCCTTAAGCCCAGCAGAGGCAGTCAGCTTGCGCCAGGCCGTGCGCCAGCTCTTCTGGCAGCGCTTAGGGTCGATATAGCCACGCTCACAGGCCGGGAAGAGGAAGTGGTCAGGCTGAGTGCCGCCGAACGCTTTAGCGCGCTCCCAGAGCTCAAGAACAGTACTGTATGCGTCCTCGTTCATCGGGATCGACCGCAACCCCGCATCGGTCTTGCTACGCCGGACAGTGAACCCACGCCGGGGCCAGTCTACATCCCGCCAGCGCAGATTTTTGATCTCGACGCCCCTCATGGTAGTGCATAAAGCCAGTGCCATCGCCAGCCGGGCATTTTGCCATTCAGGTTTGGAGTCGGCAGCCTGGAGCAAACGCAGTTTCTGCTCATGGGTCAAGGCCTGACCGATGGAGCGCGGTTCCTTCAATGGCCGAACGTCATCGGCAATCAGACTCCAACGCTTCGCCCTTTTGAGGATCCGGCGCACAGCTCCGACTTCCATGTTGATGATCGCTGGACCAACCCCGCCTGCCGTGCGCCACTGCCGATAGGCGAGAACATCTTCCGCCGTGATGTTTCTCAGCCGTCTGCCCCGAAAGAACTCTTTCGGCTTCACCAGTATTTGGCGCTCCTTCTGCTGGCTAGATTCAGCTAGTTCGGGCAGCCGACCCTCGAGATACTTTATAGCTGCTTCATCGAAGATCAACCTTGCGAAATCCTCACTTGATGCGCTCAGTTTGCCCTGTTTCGCCGCCGAAATTAGGGTTTTCTCTTTTGCTTGCGCCTCTCGCCAGTCGCTTGTTTCCAGCGACTGGCGAAAACGCTGTCCGTCAACAAAGAAATGCGTGTGCCACGTCTTACCACGTTTTGTAAGCGCCATCCATTCCTCCTAAACGAATCCTGCTGTCGCCGTGATCGGTGTCATATCTCTCAGCGGCTTTCGATCTTGGTAAGCTCCCGCATGACCCAATTTGCCTCTACCTCGGCTTCGCTTTTTGACTTTCGCGTAACCCATTCTGCGATCCACTGCCATCGGTCAAGCCCGCTCTGGCTTTTAGGTGTTAGTTTCTCCCATTGCTGTGCGGCCTGTTTGAGGAGCCTAATCTTGCCCCTACGGGCTGTTGTAGTAACGTAGTTGCGGCATCTACTGGAGCAAAATCTATCACGACCTCGAACCTTATCTAGCCATTTGCTACATCGAACGCACTGTACCCATCCACGCGAGGAAAAGTTTCTATCTAAATGTATTGAGATACACACAGCGGCCATCGGAGAATCCACTTCGGCGACTACATGCGGAGAGCCGCTACTATCCCAAGAGAACTTCCCACGCATCACTTCCGACGTCCCCGTCCCCCTGAGAGCCAAACCCAGCGTTTCAGGGTCGAGGTGTGAAGGTGCCTTGACTTCTTTGATGAATTCTCTGGCCGGATCTTTCAACCGAGGATTTTTACCGCACTCCATGGCTCTGACACGCGTCTGATGGAGTTCGTTCCGGATTTCGCCATATTCCTTCGCAAGACCGATGGCGTTACGGAACTGCTCTCCGTTCAGGCCTATTAGCCACGCAAAGACATCGCGGAAGGTCTGTACTCTCTGCCTTATTGCTGGTGTCAAGAACTCCTCACGCCATCCGAGATCCCGAGACGACATATTCTCCACGTCCTTTCGCGAGAAAACCATCGACTCTGGCTTTTCCAACATCTCGAACGGCACGTACCCCGCTGCACCCAACCATCCGATGACAGCATCGCCATCGTCAGTTCTTAGGTTCACAAGTCGTTCTCGAAGGCTCCGCCAATCCCGCTTCATCAGTCCTTCACTGATTGCGCAATTTTCCGCGGGCATGAACCTTAGCCAACCTCCATCTTCGAAGCCTGTGCGATCAAGCGTCACCACACCCGACTTCATTCGAATGGAGACGGGAACGCTCGCTAAGGTCAGCAACGAGGCATCGTTGTACTCCTGTTGTACGCTTGTTCCCATAGTGACATTCGTACTGCACACTCGTAGCATAAGCACTAGGCCAACTCGGGTCAAGGAGGAATCTTTCGTGAAATATCAGCGCGAAGCTGAAATCACCGCAGTTGAAGCTGCCCGGAGGCTCGGAGTCGGGTTGGATTATGTGTATTCATTGCTTTGGACGGGAAAGCTGCAAGGCCGCAAAATTGGTAAGCGATGGATTGTGCCTGCCCGGGTTGTTCAAGCTCGACTTAAAAAGCTAACGGGAGGTAGCAGTGATAGAAGCCGTTCCTAGCTTGCTAACGCTCAATACAGTGGCCACCGCACTTGCTGTGAGTCCTCACACTGTCCGGTCATGGGTACGTAAGGGCCGTTTACGTCCTGTGCGCTTGTGCCGCCGACTGCTGTTTGATCCAGCAGAAGTAGCACGTATGGTCGCGGAGGCACGCTAGCCACGATGCCTAAACGCAAGTCCAAATCAGACCAGAAATCAAGTTCGCGCCCGGAAAGCTCGCCAGCATCTATCTCTTCTTTCGCCATGACCGACTCCGGAAATGGCGAGTGGATCGGCGAGCTCTACAATCGCCGTCTGTGCTTCGATCATCGCAGGGGAAAGTGGCTATTTTTCAAGGAGAACCGCTGGATTGAAGACTCCAACGGTGAAATTTACCGCGTTGCAAAGGCTGCCGCAAGGAAAAGGCTTGCGCTTGCGGCGGATCTACAAGAGGAAAAGGAGCGCAACGAGCAAGCCGAGTGGGCCCGAAAGAGTGAATCGCGATACCTGATCGACGCTGCTCTAACCATGGCCAGGAGCACAGAGACGCTAGCGGACTCTGGAGAAGGCTGGGATGCTTCTGCAACTCTCATAGGTGTTCGCAATGGCGTTGTGGACTTGCAATCAGGTCGAGTGCGAGCTGGATGTCCCGAAGATCGACTTACGCTGCAGACATCCGCAGCCTTCGATCCCTCTGCACAATGCCCTCGGTTTGAAACCTTTCTAAATGATGTCTTTTGTGGCGACGACGAATTGATTCGCTATGTGCAAAAGGCGATTGGTTACTCTTTAACCGGGGAGGTAGGCGAGCAATGCCTTTTTCTCTGCTTTGGCGATGGCGCGAATGGAAAGAGCACTCTGCTGGAAACGATAAGGCATATCCTTGGCAGTTACGCCTACAACGTTCCTTTTTCCACATTTGAGCTGAAAGCCCGTTCAGGTATACCGAATGACGTCGCCGCACTTGTGGGAAAGCGCTTTGTCACTGCCGCTGAGACGAACGAGGGAGCGACCTTCAACGAAGCGCGCGTCAAGACGCTCACCGGTGGTGACAATATCACCGCGAGGTTTCTGTATAAGGAAAACTTTACATTCCAACCAGTTGCAAAAGTGTGGCTGGCCTTCAATCACAAGCCGGAAGTCATCGATGAGTCTCATGGGTTTTGGAGGCGGATACGGCTCATTCCATTTCATGCACAATTCGATGGTGCGCGGCGAGACCCTGAATTACCCTCCAAGCTCAGGGAGGAGGCAAGCGGCATCCTTGCCTGGGCCGTGCGAGGATGCCTGCTTTGGCGAAAGGAAGGGCTGGTACAACCCACCTGTGTGACAGAAGCGACGAAAGCATATCGCGAAGAGAGCAATCCAGTATCGGCCTTCCTAGAGGACACCTATGAGGTGAAACCCGGTGGTTTTGTCCCGTCCGCGCTGCTCCGTACGGGCTACGAGAGGTGGTGCCACGAGAATGGAGAAAAGCCTCTCGATGCTCGCGCCCTCGCGAGTAGGCTACTCGCTAGAGGCTTCACGCAGGACCGCCAAGGACATGGGAGAACTCGTGGCTGGAAGGGGCTGAGGCCGAAGGCTGAACACCTTTCCGACGCCCAAAAACCTGCGGACATGAGGACGGGGGCGGACGCGTTAGTTCAATGATCTCTATACTAGCTTTTGCCTAATGGACTTGTACCAAAATGCTGTCCGCCTCTGTCCTCGTGTCCGCACTAAAAAGCGGTCATGTACGTTGTTCACTGATCCTCATATTCCCAGGATTGAACGACCATGAAGAACATTCGAATATCGAGCAGTGTAGCGGGCTTGATCGTGTTGGGCATTGTTCTCGGCCTATGGATCAACCGTCCCAGAGAGCCCAGCATTGATCTAGGAGCAGCTGCACCAAAGTTCGTGGCCGCTGGAACTATGAAACTGTTGGATGTGGCTAGCGTGGAAGTTGCGACGGTGGGTGTCGATATCATGCCACCCGAGGTTCAACTGCGGATTGACCTCAATAATGGAGCTAATGGCTATCTCGGCTACTACACAAACGGAAGGTGGGGTGCCAACCTCGTACTGACTAGACCTGTACAAGGAGGAACAGACAACGTCGGCCAGGTCACAGTCGAAGGATTTTCTCTCGACGACTTCTACAATGTCTATTCTAAACCGCCACAATCATCGGGGGTGTTTGTGCCTGTGCATCGGTCCAGAGTATCAACCTTCTCGCGCGAATGGTGGCTTTCTCTTATGGACCGGGAAGGTCTGGATTCATTGGAATCCGAAATTTCTTCCGAAGACACGCGATTGGTGAGGCGGGACGGAACTCCTTTCGCGGTCTGCGGGCGTGACAAATACGGCATACCGACAATCGCATTCGTTTCGTCTAAACTTGCACTCCAGTCCATCTTAAAGTTTTCGCCGATCCAGACCGACGACGGTTCGACGGTCTCAACGTCACTCGAGGTATACAACGTCAAGGGACAGAACGTGGCTCTCGTGGACACCAGACCCTCGCCGGGGCCTCAGCTCTCCCTCACGAGTGCAGTGGATCATGACTCGGAAGTGCCCATCCTCGGGCACACTCTCGACCCGACCGGAACGAAACTCATCCCCTTCCGATCGCCATACCCACAAGGAGACGAAGGCGTTGTCTCATGGCTTGCACAGCCCATGTATCGAGGGCGATTACCTCTTCGCCTTATTGGGGCGGACGGGAGTGAGATATGGTTTTCCGGCAAGACAATAGGCAGATAAGGACGAAGATGTTTCGGCTTGTGTCACCATCCTGCTTGCGAACAATCTTCTATGTTCAGGCGACTCTGGATGGAAAGATGGAAACGGCCTCGCGTACAGCCCTATCGGGACGCATTGATCCTGCGCCAGTCCCGCATCCGCGCCGCGTGGCAAGGCCTGCAGTAACGCTGAGTTTTCGTGCTTGGCGGCCTGTCGTTACAGGCCGGGCAAAGCTTCTCTCCACGCCGTCTCATAGCACCAGTGTGACACGAAAGGTGCCACGTGGAACGGCGCGAACTGAAGGTTCGTGGAACTATACACAGAGTCGTGTAAATCGAGCGCGGCTGAGCGATCACTTCCTAGGCTTATCCAAATTCACTGCGCACAAGCTTTTCCATGATCCGCGTGAGCACCAGCCGCCTTGGCATCCGCTTCGGTCACATATTTTCCCACTTTGGTGGTGCCGTAGTACTTTGTTCCCGGGCAGTGATAGACATTGCTGGAAGTGTTCAGCCATACCAAACCAGGACCACCTCCTGGCGCTGGCGTTCCCGATGCAGCGCTACTGCGGGCCTTGGTCGAAGTTGGAGTGGCGCTCTGCTGAGACACCGAGGAAGGTGTGGGGGCGTTAGTAGCGGTGGCCGGTGCGGCAGCCGGTGCGGGTTGAGCGGAACCTGTGGGAGTTGTTTCCGCGGTTGCATACCAGACTTTGACTCCCTGATGACCGCGGCATGCTCCCTTCTTTGTCGCACTGGTTGAAAATGTTCCATCATTGCACTGGCCGCTAGAGCCTGCAGGTGCCCCGACGGGCGCCTGTGCCCTGCCAATGAGGCAAGTCAGAACCATCAATGCAAAAGTGAGTATGTTGAGCCGCCATTTCAATGGAAGAACCTCATTCCGCATAGGTTTCAGGGAGACTCCCCTGCCGCGCGCCATCATACCAGATTCGAGGCTATATCCGGGCCGAAAAGCCATGGCCGTTCGGCATCAAAGCTAACGCCACGCCTTATTGCAACAAGCAGAAGCTACGCGGGCCCCCCGCTGTGATGGCGAACAAGCTGGCGCACCAGACAACAGGCCACTGCAGAAACCTCATCAATGTTGCGTATATCTCACGGCATAAGGCCACAGCGAGCATAACGCGAAAACGCCGCGACCGTGGCCACGAGACTCGTGGCGATGCGTTGGCCCGATGGAGTTCGGTGTTCAGTCTGCGGAAACGACAAAATCTCCAAGATCAGCCGTAAGGGTGGAAGCAAGAACAAGCGCGGCCAAATCTACCAATGCCTGCCAAATCTACCAATGCCTTAGGATGACCTGCGCGCCCAGCAATTCTCAGCCACATCCGGCACAATCTTTGGCGACTCTCATCTTCCTCTGGCAAAATGGCTCATGGCTTTGTCCATCTTTGTAGACGCAAAGAAAGACATCTCGGCAAACCGGCTCAAACAGCATCTCGGCATCGATTCCTATCGGACGGCCTGGTATATGTGCCATTCGGAACAAAGTGCGAACGGATGATGCACCGAAAGATCGAATTACCTAGACGTGAAGGATGTAGAGGCGGACGAAATCTGGGGTCTTGTCCGCAAGAGGGAAGGCCGCAAATCAGATCAGGAAGGCCTGGAACTGGCGATGCGTATTGCTTTGTAGCGATGGAGCGCAACACGAAGCCGGTACTTGCTCACCATCTCGGCAAGCACAGCAAAGTGTCCGGCGCTTCGCCTTGGTGCCGCCAAGCAGTCGGTGTCGTCTTCTTGCAGTTCGGGCAACGAAAGCGACTGAGTCCGTTGCGGTGCTTTCCGAAACGCTGGCAGTTGACTTGGCAGAGGTAGCAAGTCATCGTTTTTGCGGATTGGACGGCGTAAGCGCTAGCTGTTTTTCAACGCTGAAGGGTGTTATTGTCATGGCGCGGACGGTGGGACTTGCACCCACAATTCCTCGACAGGACGGCGGTTTTGCAGACCGCTAGTATTCTTCCACCACGCCCGCGCATCAGTACAGCCGGGGAGCATTTTCCAAATGCTCCCCGTTGGTGTTTCTGAGCATGTAGTGGTGGCCCTCGAATGTGTAAATTGCTTCCCATGTGATTGACAATAAAGCGCCATCACCGGGGAAGGTCGAGAGGGGAAATGCTTAACAGTACCGGGGAAATACTCGGAAAAAGCAGGGGATAAACAAGGGGGAAACAGGGGAAACCTTTACTCCCACCCCTTGGGTCTAGGTGGGGAGCGGAGCACTGAGGGTGCCTTACCGCTAGTCAAGACCTGGCGAAATGCTCTGTCAGGCGTAGACCCGTCTTTGCTTTCGTAGTGAATCCACCGCTTCCACTCTCGGTAGTGCTGCTCAGCGGCCCAACAAATGTCTCTGATTTTTGCGATGGGAAAAGTAGCCCGGTAGGAATCAACCAATGCGCGTCGTTCATCGGTGACGGGTTGCAAGTTCTCCCCTCTCCGAAGAACGGCTTCAGGGGCCCTCATCACAAGTGGCGATTCAGAATCTGGATCTATTCCCAAGACATCTCTTTCCAGCTCTTTCTGTGGAGAAAGAGGAACGAAAACTGAAGGGCGTGCATTGGCATGGGGAGTCGAGGTCACGACGCGTTCGATGTAGTTTCGAGCGGCATGAGCAGTTATGGTCTGTACGAGGCCATCCCAATGTGCTTTGGTAAATGCATCCCTCACGCCGTAATTGTTGTCGATGCATCGCAGAACTCGGCCCAGTGATTGCCTCTCGGCTGCACAATGCCAGTACGCTTTATATTCCCGGTATTGTGAATAGACCTCGCGGTAAAAGTCGTAAAGATCTATAGCGGTAGCACGGGAATAGTCAATTGCTCGCGAAATATCGACATTATCGTAGTGGTCACACTCGCTTAGGCGCCTTCTCAATCGAAGTCCTATAGCTTCGACTTCGCGAAGAGCATCATGCGTAAGCGGGGGCAAGTCTGGGCAATCCGCCTGCTTTTCCATTCGCACCATTGCATAGGCGCGAGAATAAACATACAAAGAGGGTATCCAGCCGCATCACCGAATGCCCCCGCCTCGCGCCGGGCTTTCGTTTTGTAATGGAAGAATTCTACTAGGATTCTTTGCGGGGTCTTCCGTCAGCGTTCGTCCTCCGCTTTGCGGCAAGCTGATGAAACAACGAGCCGCCGGGAGCTTATCCTGCTTGAAGAGGTCATCCGTCAAGGCGACGGCAGCGCCAATTCTGGCGTTCCACGAATGATGTACTTACGTGCTTCGGATCGGGGTTTCCAATGACCGTCTTCATTCCGCAGCCAATGCACTGGGCTGGCGAGTAGCGCTTCAGACTCGCTTGGCGCTCCGTAAATCTTGTGGAGCACTGCGAAGTCTACATCCATGCCAAATGCGCCCTCACAGCCTCCTGATAGGCTTTGTGCCCGTCCATAGTGAGTTGGAGACAGCCTTTGATGCGGCTGACACAATCTTCCATGAAATCGTGCTCATCCACTATCCCGAGCGCCTACTAGGTAGCTCAGGCACAGCTTTTGTGTCCGCGTCGATTGCCGTCCAAGTCCAATCGTCCGCCCCGACCCATCGATTTCTGTTCGAGGGTAACGTTCTTTGCCTTCACACCAACGGAGCACCAAACTTCATCGCATTGCAAACCGTGCACCTTGACGTTGCGGACGGCCCGATAATGGAATCCTGCGGCAGCCGTTCCAACATCCACCAAGAGCTTGGCGACGGTGTTGATTGAAACATCGGCCATCCGACTAGTGGCGCGGAGCCTGCTTCCTCTTCCAGCATCCCGACGATCTTTGCCCGGTCTTCTGTGGACAGGCGGTTCATGAACCTAACAACAATGAATTCTTAGCCATAAAGTTCAGTTTCAATCCGTAATTAGGGTGGCGCGGGTACAGCGAACGAGAAAAATGTGACAGCGAGCGCAAGAAACCTGACAGCGAACGGAGGTAAGATTGCCGGATGGAAGAAACCCAAAAATATCGTCTAATGCACGAAATTCACGAAGCCTTCACGCCCGGAGCCCCGATCGACAGCAAAGACTTATTTGCGGGCCGCAAAAAGCAGAGAGAGCGGGTCATGGGAACGATTTTTCAAAAAGGCCAACACGCGATTCTTTTTGGGGAAAGAGGCGTCGGGAAGACTTCCCTTGCGAATACGATATATGACTTTTTGGTGATGATGGGCAAGTTCAAGTATCAGCGGGCCCGCGTTAACTGTAGCGAGGAAACCGAGTTTGGCGACATCTGGCGCTCGGTTTTTAAGCAGTTGACCTACGAACCAAACAGGGACGTGACCCTCTCGCTTGAAGACGCGCTTCCTGATAACCCAAGTCCAGAAAACATCAAAGAGACCTTCCAGCTCATGAGTGGGCCGAGCATTGTTGTCATCGACGAACTGGATCGGCTGGGCGATCCCGATATTCAAACCAGACTCGCTGACACAATCAAAACCCTTTCAGACAACGCCATTGATACCACTCTGATTTTGGTAGGAGTTGCGGACACGATTGAGCAACTCATTGCCGAGCACGAGTCGATCCAACGTGCACTCGTTCAAGTTCCAATGCAGCGAATGTCAAAGGCTGAATTGCTAGAAATTGTAGACAAAGGTTTATTCAAATGCGAGCCGCTGATCATCCTTCCCTACGTTAGAGAGCGAATCGCGGACTACTCCCACGGTCTTCCGTTCTACGCCCATTTGCTCGCGAGGGAAGCTGCGTTGAATGCTGTGGATGCCGAGCGGACTGTCATCGTGATTGACGATCTTGAGTACGCCGTAAAGCAGGCTGTAGATAGCCAACTGGAATCCATGCTTGGAGCCTACAATCGCGCCGTCTCCGCCCCTCGCGGAAACAATTACAAGCCAGTCCTGCTTGCCTGCGCTCTAGCACTCAAGAATGAGCAACGAATGTTTTTCGCCAGAGATGTAATGGAGCCACTGAGATGCATCACGACCAAGATTTACAAGGTTCCAGCATTTGCCAAGCACCTAAAAGAATTTTGCGAAGAAACTCACGGCCCTATTCTGGAAAGGCGGGGACCTCCGCGCAAGGTGCAATATAGATTTATTGCGCCCCTGATGGAACCGTATGTGATTCTGCGGGGATTGGCGGAGAATCTGATTAAAGAAGCACAGCTTATTCCGCCTTCGGAGCGCTCCACCGCGTTTGCGCAGCTTTCACTGCTACCTCCCGCTTCTGATCCTGCGATAGAGCTTTAGCGCGAGCTATGCCGCCCTTGAGTCCGCCCGCCCTTCCACGAACCTTTGATCGATTGCGCATCTTTGGGCTCACCGTGTCCTGAGCCTCACCCGTTGCGATGTCCACAATCAGCTTAGCGAGCTGGTTCGGATCGCGAGGACGTTTCGGCATCACTCATTGTCCCGTCCACCCTTGGGGCCCGGCGCAAGGGCAGTGGATTTCAAACTGAGACACTACCAGGTAGTGGGTCATGTGTTTTCCACTTGGCCCACCACCCACTACCGGGGTAGTGTCTGAAAAGTGCGTGATCTCGTTTATCATTCATTGCACTTGTCCGATTCCAACCCTATCGACGAATTCCTCGAAAAGAAGTTGTCGCTTCGTCGCTCCAAAAAATCACGTTTGGGAGCGGCCCCGTGGGTAAGCTGACTTGGCTTGGGATAGTGGCTATCGTCGCCACCGCCGTCATTGCGCGAGGGATCTTACTGACACCGACTCTTGGGATGGTTGTTATCGGCACAGTGGCGCTTTTGTGCGTCATGCTTGTCGGGGCAATCCTAGTGGTAGTGGTTCGCAATCCAGAGGCAGCGTGCTCGAAGGGGGCCAGCTTGTGCAATGGCAAGCGCTGGTACTTGGAGCAAAGGACTATAAGCCAGGAAAAGACTTGCCGCCGATCCCTGATCCTAAAATGGAACTTTCTGTCGGGAATCAGGACGAGGCGCAATGAGCACAAAATCAGACTTCGCGGGGATTGGCGCTTTTCTCGCCGGGTTAACCAAGAATCACTATCTGCATATTTTCTTTTATATTCCGCCATCTATGTCTTCAGTTGAGACAGGACACAGGATTCAACCCATAATCAACACTGAGGCTGACTGGATTAGATATACCGAGAGTTATTGGATCGTATGGTCACCCTGACACCAGACCAGTGGTACCAGATGCTCGTTGCCGATGTCGAGATAAAGGCGAAATGTTCAGTGCTGGTCTTGAAAGTTGATCTCTCCCCAGAAAATAGAGGGGGGACAGCTTCAGGATTGGGTTTGGCAATGGATGCAAAAGCCTCGCTCTCCTTACTGAATCAACTCCGCGATAGTCCAGATGTGATCGGTGATGCCAGGCTCCATCGCGGGAGTGACAGGCGGAGTTTTTGTGAAGCCGGCAGAAGTTGTAATAGGCGAACCATAGCGCTATGCGGCTTCCAGGTTCTCCCATTTCTTGCTGAAGCCGTTGGTCAGGCGCGTCATGCTGCGCATACCCATGCGGATGCTAAGGTTCTGGCGCTCGACACGAGACGTGCAAATGCGCTTCGGGTCAGGCTTGTGACCCGGATTGGGACTGCCTCCAAGACTTCGCCGGGGGTGTACCGGTGCTCACCTTCGCGGGGAGCGCCATACACTTTGATGAGCTGAGCGAAATGGACGCGAGTGCCAAGGATGGTGCTTGTGGCGTCAATGTAGGGCCGAAAACCGTCCGTGGTGAACTGGAAGCGTTTTCCCGATGTTGCCTATCCGAGCTTCTCTCTAAACGCTTCCGTCGAAGCCTTGCTGCGCTTGCCGAGCCAGTCCGGGAGTTCGTTGTAGCCTCCCACCTCAAGCACCACGGCGCACACTGAGTGCAGCGTATTTGTGGGATATTCTCCCCCGAAAGATCTCCTGCGAAAGGTAGCGCCGGGTTTCAAGGCAAAACGGGCAAGTCTCGATGATCCAGTCATCGGGCATTGTCTGGATGCGGGCCGCCAGGTGCTCGCCGCAGCGCTTGCACGTGATCACGAAATCATGAAAGGACGAATTCGGCCCCGGATAAATGAAATCAGTGTATAGCAAATAAACGGCGAACACGCTGTGGAATTTAAATGGACTCAACGCACCCTGGATCTGCTTGCAGAGAAGCTTGGGGAGAGTCCTTTCCCCCCGTACGCGTTGCTATGCGCCGAAATCCCCTTTGTGCGGATAGCAAGTTGCATTGAGCGGTCATGAGTTTTCCAGGCGAGGGGTGAGGTTCTGCCGATGCCGAGTCGCCTTTGCAATTTCCGATTTAGAGAGCTTTTCCCCTTCGGCAGAGGCGTCTGATTTCGGGGGTCTTCTTTCCTTTGGATCAGGCCTGAGCGTTGCCGGGCTTTCATTCACCCGCTCTCGCAATATGTCTCATCGGTAAGCATGTGGAAACATCTCCAAGAAACAAGCTGTGTTTTCATTCTTGACTTCCGATGCTGGTTAGACCACTATAAGCGCGGCTATCTTGTCTGACTCCGGGATCGTAGTTCTTCTGATTATTAAACACTGAAGATTTTCCACTTTCTGCCTGGAGCTCGCATGACACTCGTTCCATTCCTACGTTCGCTGGTTTTCGTTTACATCCAATTATCGCTGGGTCTAGCCTTAGGCCACTCGCAATTAGGGTCGAAGACTGAGACGACCAATTTTCCCAAAAGCTCCTTCCCCGCCATGGCGAAAGTGGATGAAGCAGCGATCGCAACCTCCTACGGCAAACTCGTTTTGAGCTTTGAAGCCAACGAAGGACAGAGCGACCCTCAGGTGAAATTTCTCTCTCGCGGATCCGGCTATTCCCTATTTCTTACTGACACCTCGGCCGTCTTGGCGTTAGCGCCGACACCTAATGTGGCTAGAAGTAAGCAACGATCCGAACTTGGGGGGGCCTGGGCATTAACTGCGCAGAAGACCAAAACGGACGTTCTGCGAATGGATCTAGCAGGGGCATCTCATGGCCGGCCGATGATCGGTACCGATAGGCTACCAGGCAACGCAAACTACTTTATCGGCAACGATCCGGCGAAGTGGCGCACGGATGTACCGACCTTTGCCAAAGTGAGGTTCCCTGCAGTCTATTCAGGCATCGACCTCGTCTACTACGGCAATCAACGGCAATTGGAGTTCGACTTTGAGGTCACCCCAGGCGCTGATCCAAATCAAATAAAGCTGCATTTTAGTGGGCAAGATAAGCTGAAGTTGAACTCTGAAGGTGACCTGATGATCGCCACCAATAACAACCAGGTTGTTCTCCATAAACCGGTGGTGTACCAACTAAAGACTAGCGATAGGCAAAGCGAACAAGCGAGTCAACGGGAGGCGGTTAAAGGAGGCTTCGCGCTCCTTGGGGGGAATACCGTTGAGTTTAGACTTGGCGGTTACGACAAGCGTCGCAAGCTGATAATCGATCCTACTCTAACTTATTCGACCTATCTGGGAGGCAGCGGGGACGATAAAGGCAACGGAGATTATGCCCTTGGCATCGCGGTCGACAGTGGCGGAAATGCCTATGTCACGGGGGTTGCATGGTCTGCAGGCTTCCCAGTGACTAAGGGAGCCTTTCAGACATCCAGTGATGACCAAGAAAGCAGTGCATTTGTAACCAAAATGAACCCGTCGGGCACAGCATTAGTCTATTCGACGTTTTTGAGTGGGAACTTCGCGGATCAAGGCAATGGTATCGCTGTCGACGCAGTTGGGGACGCCTATGTAGTGGGAACCACATCATCCGACCATTTTCCAGTGACTAAAGATGCGATCCAGGGCTATAACGCTGGGGCTCAGTATGGCTCACCAAACGCTTTCATCTCAAAGCTCGATTCGTCGGGTTCGTCTTTGCTTTTCTCTACCTACCTGGGCGGAAGCGGGCGAAACTACTCAGGTCCGCCGGGTGACTCTGGGCTCGCCATTGCTGTGGATGCTCACGGCAATGCCTATGTTACGGGACAAGCGTACTCCGACGACTTTCCAGTGACCGACGGCGCGTTCCAGACTTACAACATGTCAATGTCAGAAGGTTCGAACGCTTTTGTTGCCAAACTGAATACGACCGCACCGGCCCTCATCTACTCAACGTACTTAGGCGGTAGCAGCGATGACACAGGAAACGGGATCGCCGTCGATGCCAAGGGCAATGCCTATTTGACAGGAGCGGCGGGTTCTAGCGACTTTCCAGTAACTAAGGGAGCTTTTCAGGTTGTTAATTTAGAGGCGAATGCATTTGTCACTAAGTTAAATGCTGCAGGTTCGGGGCTAAGCTATTCGACCTTTCTTGGAGGAAGTAGTGGAGAGGTCGGCTATTCCATCGCGGTAGACAGTTCTGGATCTGCGTATGTGACTGGCAGCACATCCTCGATGGACTTTCCCATTACTAGCAAAGCCTTCCAGAAAATGAACAATGCCCCACCAGATGGATCCAGCACTGCTTTCGTTTCAAAGGTTGATCCGGGTGGCACCGCGCTAATCTACTCGACATACCTTGGGGGTACAGGGGGCGAAGACGTGGGAAAAGGAATCGCCATTGATAGCTCAGGAGATGCTCTCGTAGCGGGAAACGGATCCGAGATGGGTTTTCCGGTGACAGTCGATGCTTTTCAGAAGGTCGCGATATTTAGCCAAAGCACCACTGCTCCGTTTGTAACCAAATTGAATGCGAACGGGTCTGGGCTCATCTACTCGACTTATTTGGGAGGTAGCGGTGGGGAGTATGGTTTTGGTGATGAAGGATCCGCCATCGCGGCGGATAGTTTAGGCAGCGTCTACTTCACAGGCACGGCTCAGTCGCTTGACTTTCCTGTTACCAGCAATGCCTATCAGTCTTACAACGGAAGTGGCAGCGTTGAGTCAAACGCGTTCATTGCCAAGTTTTCTTTCGTGCCACCGATCGCTACCGTCACGAGTTTGACCTCGGACAGCAATCCACAGCAACTGGGAATCGACGTGACATTCGCTGCCCGAGTTAGATCAGTGAAAGGCAATGGAACTCCCACTGGAATGATGGTCTTCACGGTGGACGGGATTACGATGGCCAATGAAGCGCTCGACGGCTCCGGCCGTGCTGTTTATATGCCCGGTTCACTTCCGATGGGCAAGCATACGATCACAGCCACATATTCTGGCGATGTGGTTTACTCCGCAAGCGGCACCAGCTTGACTCAAACGATCAGTCCGTTAGCCGTATCGACTCCAACATTCTACCCTCTGGCAGGCACCTACCCAGTGGCTACGCAGTTTAAGATCGAGAGCGCAACGAGCGGCGCAACGATCTATTACACGACGGACGGTTCGCGCCCCACAACCGAGTCGATGAGGTACACGGCCCCGCTCACTGCTTCTACGACTGAAACGGTTAGAGCCATTGCAGTAAAGGGTGACGTCAGCAGCGTACCGGCGAGTGGTACCTACAATATCATCCCATCAGCAATCCCGACTGAGACATCAATTTATTCTTTCAGGAATCCCTTCTACTCAGGGGAGTCGATGACGTTTGCCGCTAAAGTGACGGGAATCGAAGGATCGAGTCCAACCGGATCGGTAATTTTTAGGCATGGAGCAGTGGTATTGGGGACGGCCAGTTTAGCTGGTGGAGTCGCAAGTTTCACGACGAGCTCCCTTGTTCCGGGAATTTACAGCATCACAGCCTTCTACTCTGGTAACCAGACTTTTGCAGCAAGCATCTCGACAAACCTTCCTCAAACCGTCGTCGGAGTTGCAGCGCCGACGTTCTATCCTCTCCCTGGGACATACCAATTGCCAACGCAGTTCATCATTGAAACAGCTACGCCTGGAGCCGCGATCTATTACACAACGGACGGATCCACTCCCACGGCAGACTCAAGCACGTACACCGGAGCGATGACCGCTTTCTCTACTGAGACGATCCGCGCGATTGCGGTGAGTGGAGGATCTACAAGCGCAACATCCTCGTCGACCTACTCTCTACAACCATCGGCCCTCACCACAGATACGTCTATCAAATCCTCGTTGAATCCTTCGCTCCTGGGGCAAGGAATCATATTCACTGCTACTGTGAAGTCCGCTTCTGGACGAGTGCCTACCGGAAGCGTTCTTTTCAGACATGGGGCAACGGTGATCGGCAAATCGACTCTAAGCAAGGGAACGGCAACAATTGCGGTATCTACACTCATACCTAGCACCTACAGCGTTACCGCCTTTTACATGGGTAACTCGACCAATGCAGCGAGCATCTCATTGAATCTTGTCCAAGTGGTGAACAAATAGCTACCCTCCTCTTGCACTTGCAGCCTGAACTTGCGTGAGCTATGGCCAAGGCGTGTTTTGTTAGCAAACGCAGTACCGCCCCAGGATGACCGTGAAAGCGATGGGCTTTTGTAGTCTTGGCTTGACCATGACCGCCAACAGCAACGAGTCTCATCATCGCCGCTTCAGCTTGTTGTACTGCTCCGCGATGAGTTCCAGCCAAATGCCTTCCCCGGCCCCTTCTGAACCGCGATCGCGCTGGATTGCTGGGAGATGCTCTCTCCTTTCGATATCGACTTCCGAATTTCGAGTTCCCCGAAATACATGATTCGCCCGCGCGCAGTAGCGCGAATGCTCAGAACGAAGTGCTCAATATGAGCGCCGGGGGGTAGATAAGACCAAATCGCGCTGCGGTAACTGCGTTACGTGGCGGAGCAAAAGTGGACCACCGCCGCATTCAAGTTCCAGGGACAACGGAAGCTTTGGAACCGTATGCACGAGTGCGACTGGCAGTTCATGTCGATGCGCGCATCCAGGCACATCTGGGCGCGGTGGTCCGATCGACGGCGGAGGAGGCGCTGAACGGGCTGCTGGCCGCGGAGGCCGACCATCTGTGCGGGGCTCGGAAGTAGGAGCGCACCGAGGGACGCAAAGACACACGGGCGGCGGCCAGTTACACGCGGCAGCTGCACCAGGGCCGGCGAAGTGAACCTGCAGGTGCCGAAGCTGCGCAGCCTTCCCTTCAAGACGGCGATCATCGAGCGCTATCGGCGCGCCGCGCCGCGTCGAGAACATCACCCAGGCTTAGTGGGGCCGCGGGTGAGCGCCTCGACGGTCGGCGATCTGAACCAATGTAGCAATGTACCGAAAGAGCAAACTTTTCCGGCAATTTGGGTAGATAATGATAAAGCTTGGCATCACTCTCACACTCGGAGCCAACGACTTTCTTCGACGTAGCGCACGAGCAAGACAGTTGCGGTAAGCGACACGGGCTCATTCTGGTGAGGTAAGCGTGATGAACGCTGCTCCGTATGCCCACCGCTATGTTCGCAACCGACGCGGCAGGGGCCGCATATGTTGTCCCTGAAGCCGAGGCCCGCGTGGTCGAGCGCATCTGCGAGATGTACGCAGTTGATGGTCTCACAATCTGCGAGATTAGCCGTCCGATCAACGCCGGAGACCGGCTCCGCCCAATTATCCTCTTACCGAGTTGTTCCACAACCTTACGCGAAGTAGTGTACTTTACACAAACTCGTGTAATGCTCTGCGGCAAATTTTTAATGAAAGCCGTCTCTGAGACCAGACGATAATTTTCGCCACTTCCCAATGACCCCTCACCCCTTTTCTGCTTCTCACTGCAAACAAGAGAATGATCGTTCGACGTACGCAGCAAGTAGAGCGAAAGAGAGATTTGGCAATTGTGTCGTTGTTTGTGTCGTAACCCCCGCATCCCTACCCATACCTACATGCCTCCCTCAATGTCGCTTGGGCATATGTCGCCGGCTACATACTGCAATAAACCCTTGTAAACACAATGGCTCCATATCACTCAGGCTTCTTCGGTGATACATCGTCAGACAAAGCACCGAGATTTGACACGGTAGAGGTCAGGAGTTCGAGTCTCCTCGTGCCTACCAATCCCATCAACGACTTAGCGAGCGTGATCTGGGAACAGGATCACGTTTCTGGGAACAATTTGGGAACACAGCTTGCTACCTGTGGTTCCGTCCTTGTCGCGGCTGAGTAAATGGTCGACAGCCTTCTGCTGGGCAAACCGCTTCTTGTCCATTGCTGCATGGGTGTAGATTTCCATAGTGGTGCTCACCTTGGCATGTCTCATTAGCTCCTGAACCACCCGCACGTCATTGCCGGTATGAGCCAGCAGTGAACTGTAAGTGTGGCGAAAGGTGTGCCACCCTACCCGCTTCGTGATCCCCACTTTTCGCGCTATAGGCTGGAGGATTTTCTGACGGATACTGTCGGGCCATACGGGAATCTTGCCGAATGTTTGATGGCTGGCGAAGATCCAATCTTCTTCCCTGGGGATAGCCGGAGACGGGCTTCCACTCTCGAAGCTGCTCCACCGCCGAACTGTCCAGCGGAATCGGCTGGTGGGAGATCTCGGTCTTGCACGGTCCAATCGTCCCATCCGCGAACGACCGGCAGACGTTGAGGCTCTGATCGGTGAATGAGACATCAGACCACTTCAGTCCGAGAAGCTCGCCAATCCGAAGACCCGTCGTGGCACATATCGTGCCCATCAGGCGCTCCCTTTGAGGTAAACCAAGCATCAAGGCTTGGAACTCAGCAGCTGTCAGGGTCTCCGGAACATGCAGTCGTCGCTAGCGCCGCCACTTGAAACGATGGCGAAGTTATCCCTTCAAATGCGATTTTGGAATCATTCCAGCTCCCCGGCCACAGGAAGGGTTTTCCCTGGTGTTGCCCCCCGGATATGCCCGTCTGGGTCACCATCCACCAGCCCGCCATTCGGCGGTAAGCAGGCGAGGAGCCTCGGAAGTCGCTGCGTTGCCGCGCGGGTCGGAGCCCGGCCATATTGAATCTTGCCTCGATGAGTGACTCGGCCTGTTCTCGCCAACCGAGGGAACTCGCGGTTACGGATTGCTGGCGCATCACCACCCTGGCGCCCGGCTTCTGCAGGCGCCTGCCAAGCCGTCGGTGAGCGTACTTGCGATCTCGCGTCAGTCAACCGGTATGCTTGGTGATACAGGTTTGAAACCCTCTTGCGATAGAACGTGAGAAAACTTAGAAGATCGTGGCCTGAAGGTGTCACCAGTAATTCCAGCCAAAATCAGCGGTCATTCGCCAAGTCAAGGTTATCGACTCGCCCGTCCCAAACCGACTCCATCAACCAGCTTTACTGTACGGGAGACAATATGCGAACGATTCGCGATTTTCGCGGAATGCTGATGGGACTTATTGTCTCGATTGCGTTGTATGCCGCCGCTGCTTCGGTTTTTGCCTGCACACGGGTACTCTACGTCGCGAACGATGGAACGGTCATGGTCGGCCGCTCCATGGATTGGGGGGAAGATTTGCGTTCGAACATGTGGGTGCTGCCAAGAGGTATGCATCGCGATGGCAGGGGTGGCGCAAACAGCGTTTCGTGGGTTTCCAAATATGGCAGCGTCATCGTCACCGGCTACGACATCGGGACCTCTGAGGGAATGAACGAGGCTGGCTTGGTCACGAACCTGCTTGCGCTGGTCGAGTCGGATTACGGCAAGCCGGCTTCGGGCGGAAAAGTGATCTCCATGAGCACCTGGGCGCAGTATGTTCTCGACAACCATGCGACTGTTGCCGAGGCAGTCGCCGACCTGCAGAAGGAGGAGTTTCGCGTCCAGACTATTGTGCTGGCTACCGGCCGCCCGGCAAACATGCACTTGGCAATCTCGGACGCTACCGGAGACTCGGCTATCTTCGAGTATGTCAATGGCAAGCTCGTCATCCACCACGGCAAGCAGTACAAGGTGTTGACCAACTCCCCGACCTACGATCAGCAACTGGCGATCATGGAATATTGGAAGGACGCCGGCGGATTGTCGAAGTCGTTGCCGGGCACCTCGCGCGCAGCGGACCGCTTTGTTCGTGCAACTTTCCTCGCGGGCGCCATCCCCGTCGAGGCATCCCCGAAGTACATCAGCGGATCGCCTCAGCAGAAGTTCCAGTACCAGGCGGCGATGTCGGTACTTTCGGTGATGCGCAGCGTCGGCACGCCGTTGGGATATTCACTGGACGATCAACCCTGGGTCTCCTCGACGATCTGGCGAACGGTGAGCGATAGCACGAACCACGTCGTGATGTTCGACTCGGCGATGACCCCGGCGACGTTCTGGGTGAAACTCGATGATCTGGACTTCAAGCCGGACGCGCCGGTCAAGAAGTTGGAGCTGGTCGGCGGGAAGACTTACAGCGGGAATGCTACAGATAAGTTTGTTGATGCGAAGATGTTCGAGTTTGCCGATTTGAACGATTTATACGAGCCTCCGGCGAAATAGCCATGCCCCGCCAACCACTATGTCGAGTCGACGGTCAGCGCCGCCTCGACATAGTTTTGTCTTGATATTCGAAATACGTTTATCACCCGAGAGGTAAAGCGAGGCGCGGATGACCCAGAACTTGACCTCTGCAATGGGACCTAAAACCGGCTGTCGGACAAGTCATCTCTGCCCAGACTTTTACTGTTTCTGGATGAGCGGTAAATCGCCGAGTCACTCAGCGAGATCCTCTCTCAGAGCGGGTTGCGCAAACGACGTTTATGCAAGCCGATGCCTGCTGGTTGGATCACAGCATTCCGTGATGCAACCCCTGAAAAGATATCCCATGCGGAGGAGAACCCCTTCTAGAAAGGTGGCCGTTCCGCTTTGACGGAGCAGCAGGTGCTATAGGGGAGAAGTTTTGAGAGTTGACCGGCAGGGTGGGCCCCACCCTGCCGGCGGGATCTCACTCTTTTTTCGGGAAGTAGAAGGCCATTGCCGCGGCGAGAACCGCAGTAATTAGACCAACGAGGATGGGAAGCATCTCCTTGGCACGGTCGAATTGGTCCTTGGTGCCGAAGAGCGCCACGATGACCAGCAAAGCGGTGATGAGAAACAGGCCGATCAGGGAGGAGAGAAGCAACGTGCGACCTGGGCTGCGCCGGTTCTGGTTGGATAAAGTGCCGTTCATTTGAGTCTCCGTTTTGGTGTGACGTATGGGACGCCCAGTGTCGGCATCGGGGAGCTCCCAAGGGCAAGGGGCCGCATTCTCGGGGGGACCGAAGAAATATGCGAAGCAAGGCCGGGGGGCCGTTATTTCTTTGCGGGAGCCAAGAAAGCAGAGGCCTGAAGACCGCAGCGGCGCGACCCGCTTCGGTGCCGACAGGCCCACACGACAGAACGAACGAGGAGGGAACAACGACACGTACTCTCACAGCCTGGATATATAGGACGATAGCAACCGGTAGCAATGTGTAGCTATCAGACTGCGAATAGTGCTCCGGCTCATAAGGTTGCAGTTCTAATCATCCTGCTCAAATTGAGGAAGGCGTTCCCAAAATAAACGAACACCTTCCTGTCCGAATTGCTATCTGACGATGGCTTCCTGCTTCAAAATCTCCAGATCCTCTGCGAAGGTGGTGGGGGAAAGTACATTCGGGCACTGAGTACGTTGTAACCGGGGAATCATGTAATGACCTATCAGAAACAGGCAGGGTATGTGGGGCTGGGAGAGGTGGTGACCTCAGCAGTTCCGGTAAGCGAGTTCACGGTGGGTGATCAACCGATCCTGTCCTTGAAGTTGCAGGCACCTGACTTCGGACAAAACCTGGACGACCAAGACCTTTGTGAATTCGTCGTGGGTGTTCAGTGGCAAAGGACATATCCACTCAGTGAGGCAAAGACATTCCAAGGTGTGTTTGCCAATCAAAACGTGGTGGTAAGCTTCGTGATCCTGCTACTCTTCGGTTTCTGGCCCAATCCTTTCCCCTTCCAACTTCAGCTGTGAGCACCGAGTGAGGATGACCATATGCGCATCTGAAGATCTCCTGGCGCGCCGGAGGCTTGGCTCCGGACCGTGTAGCCATGGGGCAGGCGTTCGTCAACGAACATCCGAGGTGACATTGGAATCAGAAGCGGTTCAAGAGCTGCTTAGGGCGGCGCTGCCGGAAACAGCAAAACGCGACGCTTTTCTCTTCAAAAGCGACGCCGGCGAACGGACCATAGCCGCTCGGCTGGCGTTCCGTTTGCAGAACTTGTTTACGGAGGGGACGGTGGATACCGACTACAACCGTATGGTCGATCGACTGCCAAAGTGTGTTGAACTACTTCCGGGTTGCGCACGGTACAGAAGCAATGAGGGCCTTGCTATGGTTCTGCCGGATGTCATCATCCACGAAAGGGGCTCGAACGGTACAAACCTACTGGTAGTCGAGCTAAAAAAGACGACAAACCGAGACGATGGTGCCTGTGACCTGATTCGACTCCATGCGTCCAGGAACCAGTTGAACTGTGCTTTCGGGGCTGTGCGCCTGATATGGTTCTGGCCGACTGGATCGAATAGTACTTGCGCCACCGCAAGGACAAGCCGTTGTTCCATGACTTGGGTGAAAAGTCACACGGAGAGCGTCTTAGAAATGTGTAAATGCAGAAATGCGTCCGTTTGGCCTTCACGCAGAGACTGATTGCTCGCAATGCATCAACAGACAGACGGGAGCGTTTTTGTAGAGTTGTCCAGCTTCTAGAAAGGGAGATCCACGCCCTTGATGAGCGCCGGCGGCTCGACAAACGTGGGCATCTTCAAGCCCTCGTCGTGGAGGTAAATGGCAAGGTCAAGTGAACCGTCAGCGACGTCCCAGCGCGTGACCAAGCCATTTTCAATCCTTAGGATGAAATTCTCTACCGATGTTCCCGTCTTTCCAGTCGGAGCGAGCCCGTTGAAAGGACGATCGTGCTTCCAATGGAGGTTGATCGTGACGAGGCCGCGATCTCCCGCGACAAAGTGATCGACTAGATCAGTCCGTGGACGGAAGGAGTCAATGAACGACTGGTTCCAACGTTTGAGCGCGGCGATACCGTCGATGTTGCGTCCTGCAGGGCTGTTGGACTTGACGTCAGGATGTATTACCGCGTCCCAGAGATCGAGCTGGTTCTGCGAGAAACCTTTGTAGATCTGCAGCGTGATGCTGGAGTCGGCTGCTTTGCCAATCTTCGTTCCGCCTGCTGCTGTCTGGGCTCCTGCTTCTCCAATGAGAGCCAACCCTGCGGTTGACATTGCGCCATGAATGAGCAGCTTTCGACGTGAGAGCAGCAATGGGTAGTTCGCTTCAGCGTTCTTCATAATGACCTTCCTTCTGTGTCTGCGCTTGGACCAATATGGTCAAAGTGTCGGTCCGAAACCTAGTGAGCGGAAACTGTTCGTCTCGCTCCGCATGCAGGTGCAAGCTCTGCATACGGAAATCGCCGTGGTTGGCCCGATTAAACCTGGCCAATCCCACCGTCCACCATCAGGTCAGCGCCAGTGACGTACGAACTCTGATCCGATCCGAGGAACACGGCCGCATTCGCGATCTCTACGGCTTCTGCCGCTCTGCCGAGCGGGATTGCGCTGACATAGCCGTTAATGACTTCCTGACGGTCCAACCCCTCGGCTTGGCTGTCCAGGATGGGAGTGTCGGTCAGGCCAGGGCTTAAGGTGTTGGCGCGAATGCCCCGGTCCTTGAACTCCGCAGCCCAGGTTCGGGCATAGGACCGGTTCGTAGCCTTTACTGCGGCGTAGGCCGTGTGACCAGCGAAGCCCATCTGGTGCATCGCGGAACTGACGAGGATGATGGATCCCTTGCGCGTCATCAACGGCAAGAGTTTCTGCACCAGAAAGACCGGCGCGCGCGCCATTAGATTGAAACTTTTGTCGAAGTGCTCGGGGGTGATTTCCTCGATCATTGATCGTTCCGTGAACCCGGCATTGGACACGATGATGTCAATCACGCCCTTCTCGGCCTTCACTACTGTGGCGATTTTGCTTATATCCTCGATCTTCGCTAAATCTCCGGCGATTGCGGTGACGTCGTGACCGATCTCCGCGACTGCTTTATCCAGTTCGCTCTGACGCCGTGCCGTGATGAAGACATACGCGCCTTCCTCCACGAACCGCTTCGCGGTCGCTAGACCGATTCCGCTGTTCCCGCCTGTCACAATGGCTACTTTCCCCTCGAGTGCGCCCATACAACCTCCAATCTGCTTAATGCTTGCTCACCGTTGTGAGTACGTCGGACGATCATTGTCGAATGTTCGTTACAGAAACATATAGTACGATCATTACAGATGTCAGCAGCGCTGCATCGGATTCAGTCATTCTGCATCTAAAACGGCATGAGCACCTCGAACAAGCTCGGAAGACCTACCGCATTCGACAAAGAGGCCGCCCTGGATGTCGCTATGCGTTTGTTCTGGGAGCGGGGTTACGAGGGCACGTCCATGGCGGATCTCTCGCAGGCTATGGGCATTCATCCGTCCAGCATCTATGCGGCCTTCGGTGATAAGCAGGCACTGTTCGCGCTTGCGGCGAAACGTTATATGGAGGTGCCCGGGCAGTACATGGTGCGAGCGCTTGCAGAGCCGACGTTCGAGAGGTTCATCCAGGCTGCGTTTTACAACACAGTCGAGTTCTTGGGTGGCAAGGAATACCCAGCGAGTTGCTTCACCTTGACTGGCTCGCTGTCCTGTGGCGTAGACACTGAACCCGCGAAGGCTCTGATGCTTGACATACGGCTTCGAAATGAAGCCGTCCTTAAGTCTCGTCTTCAGAAGGCCAAGAAGGCTGGGGAGTTTCCGAGAGAGGAGAATATCGACGACTTCACCCGTTACCTTTCGTCACTCTTCAGCGGTCTTGCCGTTCAAGCCGCGAACGGCTCTACGAGAGCTCAACTGAAGCGCACCGCTGAACTAGCCTTGAGGCATCTTGGGATCCGCACGCGAAGCGAGGAAAGTTCTAAAGCACCCACTCATGCCACCGAGTAACGACATCCGAGCCCATGTTCGCAACTCTAGGGGCTTTATAAAGCTAGAGAGCCTATACCTGCCTGATAACCGGGTCGTAAGGGTTAGTTGAAGGAGAGATAATGAAACGACAAGTTGGCAAGCTATTCCTTGTGCTGCTAAGTTCGACCTTTGCTGCTCTAGGCCAGAGCCCACAGTCCCCGCAGATGGTTCCGTCTACCAATAGCAACATCGCATCGGACACCATGGATGTGCAGCACGTACTTGATGCTTACCACGCGGCGATTCTCGCTCACGATGGAGCGCGACTCGCCAGCCTGTTTCTTCCTCAGGGGAGCACCTGGATCAACGTGCTTTCTGACGAAGCCTACGCGCGTGTCAAAGCCAAGACGCCGAATGCGACAAGGGTTCGCGTCGGTAGTTATACAGACTTTGTCAAGCTGGTATCCTCTTCGAAGGCAAGCTTCAATCCGACCCACACAAACATGAGCATTCACACCGACGGAACAGTGGCCTCCGTGTACTTCGACTTCATCTTCCTGGTTGATGGAAAGGAAACAAATCGCGGAAGCGAGATCTGGGTCCTTTTGAAGTCGGAAGGTGGATGGAGGATTGCCGATATCACTTATTCATCAAATCCCCGTCTATGATCGATTGTGATCAGTCGGAAGAATGGGATGGGCACGGCCAAAGCGATTCACCTGGGCAATGATGAGCGGGTATCTAGGGCGAGAGGTCATCTGGTAATAACAGGAACCTCTGCCTGAGGAACAAATCTGATCTGCTTCACGTAGGACGTTGTAGACGAAGAAAGTAGACTTCCGTTGACCTTCCAGGCCACTTCTGCGAATCCACGACTCCACTACGTCCGGCTAATACTCGGGATGCTGTTAACTCTTATTCTCTCGCTCAGCATTCACGTTGTCATGCTGCAGGTGTTGCGCGTTCCTTTTCCGGATTTCACAGGGATAAGTAAATGGGCTCCACTATCGAACACTGCTCTCGCCCTTTTCGCGCTGATCGTCGTATGTGGCGCCGCCCAACCGCGACTGGGCCGATTCTCCAAAGGCACTCAGTGCATCATCCTTTTCGTTCTCTATGCCATGTTGAAGGAGTCTATCCGGGGCATCCTGATGAATGGGGTTGTGACGACAGGCTGGGGGTTCGCCCTTGTGTCCGGCCTGCCAAGCCTGACCTACGCCTTCGTTATTAGCAGTCTTACCGTCTTTCTGACTCCAATGTTGCGCAGTCTCTGGGCCAAGATGGGTGGCGCTGCTGTCTTAGCGGGACTCGCGACCTTCGCCATTCGGCCGGCACTTGGCATCCTCTTTGCTCCCATGCTGAAGGCGGTGGCACATCTCGATCATCCGGAGGTATATGCCTTCCCCTATGGATGGCACGTGCTCATCCCGGCCTACATCACCTACGCGGAGCCGGTCGTCGCCTGTATGTGTATCGCCTTCCTCATTTGGGGACGCCTGAGTGCCAGGAGCGGTCTGCGGATGCTCCAGTTTTCCATGCTCATCCTGTTGATGAGGGGAATGCTGTTACCGACCTTCATCTACAGCTTCTACAGCAAAGGGAATCTGCCGATGGCGATGCTGAGTGAAAGCCAGTTCTTGTTTGAAACGCTGGCGCTCGCTGTTCTCACAACTGTCGTCTGGCAATTCTCCATGACCACGCAGCCCTCTTTGCGCTCCAACTGAGGGCTTACGCAGCCCATGGAGGCGCTGCGCCACTCCTGTGAGCGCCGCAGCTATCTCTGGCGCGACCAGATGATATCGTCCCGGTCAGGTCTCGGAAACCGTTCTACAAGAGTTTTGCTGTGAGAGTTATAACGGGGCGCAGGCTGAGGCTGTTGTGACGCGGACGAGTCGTGTACGTCGCAGAGCAGTAGCAGAACGATTTGGTCGCGATGCCCGCTCAAGTCTCGAGCCGCACGAAAAACGTTGAGTTCTCCAAAGGAGCAAGATGGCAATCGCAACTGCCGAAGGTAATTTGAAAGTCTCGTTTGGTCCCTTTTCCACTGTGCAGCAGCTCTCCTCCGCGCTAAACAGAAATGAGTTGAGCGCAGAGGAGTTGTTGATGGCGACCGTCGCTCGAATTGAAGCAGTCAACCCCACTGTTAACGCCATCGTCGCTATGAACGTGGATGTCGCCAGGAAGGCGGCAAGGGAAAGCGATGAGAGGCGCGCGGCAAATGCCGTTCGCGGGCCGCTCGACGGTATACCAATGACCGTAAAGGACAGCATTGCTGTCGAGGGGTTTCCGGCCACGTCAGGCTTTCCCCCGCTGGCAAACTATCGCCCGAGCTCCGACGCGCCGAGCGTAGCGCGATTGAGACATGCAGGCGTCACGATCGTTGGCAAAACGAATCTGTCCACAATGGCTAGCGACTTTCAGAGCGACAATCCGATTTTCGGGACTACGCGCAACCCTTGGAACCTGGAGATGACAACTGGAGGTTCCTCGGGAGGCGCAGCAGCGGCCCTCGCTGCAGGGATGATTCCGCTGGAGTTCGGTAGTGATATCGGCGGATCGGTTCGCCAACCGGCTCACTTCTGCGGCATCTACGCACATAAACCGACGTTCGAAATCTATCCGCAACGAGGCCACGTTCCGCCGCCGCCCGCGGTACTGAGCATAGCCGACATGGGAGTACTCGGACCGATGGCAAGGTGCGCCGAGGACTTGAACCTGGCGCTGGAAGCTCTACTCCTTGACGAAGGCAGCACAGGCCGAGGCAGATGGATACCTGAAATACCACCTCCCCGCTTCGCACGTCTTTCAGAAGCCCGCATTGCGGTCTGGTCAAACGATGATGCGTTCCCGGTAGATCGCGCTACTGCCGACATGATGGAAACGGTCGCCACGCGTCTTGAAAAGGCAGGTGCTGCTGTAGATCGAAACGCTCGACCGTTTTCTAATCTGACCGAAGTCGCCGACGCCTACTTTCAGCTCCTCATGCCCCTGCTGCTCGGGAGTTACACGCAGAACGATTTGGAAGCCATGTTGGAACGTAGCCCCAATGCAAAGTTTGTGAAACTGATCCACGCCGGCGCGCGTCAGACTTCCGCGTGGATGGCTAAAGCGAAGGAAACTCAAGCGATTGCAATCTCATCGTGGCGTACTTTTTTTGAACGATTTGACGTTTTAATCTGCCCCGTAGCACCCCACACCGCATTCCAACACAATCTTTCGCTTCCATCCGTCGAACGCGAGTTGGTGGTGCAAGACCGCCGCTACCCTTATTGGGATCATGTTGTCTGGTGCGGAGCACTCGCGAATTTTGCTTATCTTCCGGCGACAGCCAGACCAATCACCTGCACCTCCGACGGACTTCCGATGGGGATCCAAGTCGTAGGGCCATATCTGGAAGACCGAACACCGATCCACGCGGCCCTGCTAATGGACGATCTATTCGGAGGCTTCGTACAGCCTCCCCCATTTGAGGAAGATAGACATCTGTGAGCTCAGGCTTCATTGATTACACTCGCCCGGCGAAAGCTGACGGTAGTCGAGAACGATAGTCAGCCGGAGTGGAGCAGTCCAGCCGTCTTTCAGTAACAGAAGAATGTTATTCCATCGGTTCTGCCGACATTGGATGGCAACGCGCCTGCGGCTCCCGGAAACCAACTCCTGGGGCCGCATGCGATCAGGCTGACTCTGTGGCGCTATCTCCGCAGTCCACTTTGCCTATAGAAAGTGTCATGCAACTGCCGCCTGCCTGCGTTTGCGAGTTAGCGGTTGCCACCCGCAACATCAAGCGTGGAGCCGCTTACCCAACGCGAGTCGTCAGAAGCAAGAAACACCGCCACGTCCGCCACGTCAGAGGTCTGTCCGAGGCGGCCAAGCGGCGTGCCTGCCAGCACCATCTTCTCGAACTCCGAGTTCCCACCCGTATACCCGGCAGCGTCAGTGCCTTCGGTCACGATCAGGCCGGGATTGATCGCATTCACCCGAATCTTCTTTGCGCCCAATTCCTTCGAAAGCACGCCGGTGATGGTGTCGACCGCTCCCTTGGTTCCGCCGTACACGCTGATGCCTGGAAACGTGCCTTTAGCCACGACGGAGCTGATGTTGATGACGCTTCCGCCGGACTCGCCGAAGAGCGGCAGCGCAGACTTGGTGGTAAACAGCAGGCCTTTAACATTCGTGTTGAACTGGCGATCGTACTCGGCTTCCGTCAGGTCTTCGAGTGGCGTAGGGCCAAAGACACCGGCATTGTTCACCAGCACGTCTATCTTGCCGAAGTGCTGCTTCACCTCGGCGAACAGTGTCTCGATGTCAGAGACCTTGGCCACGCTTGCACCTACCACCAGGGCCTTACCGCCGGCAGACTCGATCTCTTTGGCGACACGTTCCGCACCGGCTTTGTCCGATGCATAGTTCACCACAACGCTCGCACCTTCGCGGCCAAATGCCTTTGCAATACCTGCCCCGATGCCCTTGGAGGCTCCCGTGACTACCGCGACCTTGCCTGTCAGCTTGCCCATTCGCTCACCTCGTTCGATTGGTGCCATACTCTGGCGCCTGTCGAGTAGATGACCGCCGCACGGATCGGTTGCGGAGATACCATGCCGAAGTTGCCCGCACCCTCGTTCTCCGTAACGTTAAACCTTGTTATTGGCGTAAACGATCAATGCCAACCGTCCCCAGAGTGCGCTCGTGCCGAAGAATCACCATCAGCCGGGATTAATGCCTCTAATTCAAACCAAGCACTTATCTGGCAATATGTCAGAGGGCTATTACACCAGCAATCTGCTAAGTGCTTGTTTCGGAAGCCACTACTGGCGGCTCCTCGCATTCCGCCACGGTGCACAAATAACGATTTCGGTAAGGGAGCCAGCCAGGGAATAAGGGCGCAGTGTTGCTGTACCAACTCGGCGCGAATCGACCAAATCTCGGCATGGGCTCGGTGTTTTACCTTGATCTGCATGTAGCGAGCAACTGACCGCTTTGTCGCTTCGTCCTAGAACGACCTCGAGGTGATCTACATGGGCGGCGTAATACGCTGTGCCAGCGGTGTATACATCACAAGCTTCAACGACGGATCATCGTTCGCTTGAAACGAGACGATGTCAAAGCCGATCAGGCCTCGTCGAGGATGATGAAGCTCCTTTCGCAAGCCGAAAGCGTTGGTGACTTCGTGCGACTCCCACCAACTCTCAAAATCGGGACATGCCCGTCGGAGCCTTTCCCGAAGCTCAATGAAAGCCGGATCGTCGGCCCAAAAATCATATGTGGCGCGAAACGAAGAGAGCATGTGCTTCGCATGCACCTCCCAGGATCGTCCATACAGATTCTTCATCAGAGGGGACTCGAATATCAGTATGAGGCAATTGCACTCTTCCTGGGACACTCGAGTAAGGTCCGGAAAGAGATCAGCCGCTGCATCATTCCAGGCGAGAACATCCCATCTTCGACCGGCTATATAGGCGGGATTGTTCAGACCTTCGATCATTCTGCGCAATTCATCCGGCACCGTCTCGCGGCAAAATGCGGCACGATGGGAGGTTGTGGCCAAAGCCCGCAGGTGTGAGTGTTCGACTTTGCTCAGACATAGAGCCTTAGCCAGGGCGTCGACTGTTGCTGACGAGGGGCTTACGGTTCGGCCTTGTTCCAATCGAATGTACCAGTCCACTCCGATGCCTGCTCGCTCCGCGACCTCCTCCCGGCGCAGGCCGGGTGTACGCCGCCGCCGCTGTTTGCTCAAACCAAGAGCTTCTGCGGACAACTTTGCACGACGGGATCTCAGAAAATCTCCCAGCTCATTCCTTGCTGCCGTGGGCAGCGCTCCATCGTATGTATCTAATCTCGCACTCATGAAACCTAGGATGCTCCTAGGCCTTGAAAGGTCATAGCCTTTCAACAGAAGCTGAAAAGAAGGCGCTTAGACATGAATCCGGGATGTAGGCAATTACATCGGGCCGCAAGCGAGCATAGGGGGCTCCTAGATTTTTCACCTGCCCCGACCTTAGGTGCTGTCAACTGCACAACCAGAAGTGTGATAGCGATCGCGCACACGGCGTCGATGAAACTGCCGAGCCGACCGATCTGTCGTTCTTTTCGGTCCGCTTCATCAGGCACCCGCCAACTCTACAGGAAAGAGGCCGCGAGCGGAACATCCCGCCTGCGACGATCAGCATGATCACTCTTCCAACGCTCACCCTGACTGGTTGGCCATCGCAGGGCGGACGTGACCATAGCCGGGCAAGGAGCTTTATCACGAGGTAATTGCTAATCCGACTCGGTCAATTCGATATGTACGCCTTGAGAGAGTCCATGTTGATAACGAAGCGATACTTCACGTCACTCTTGGGTAGCCGCTCATAGGCATAGTCGACTTGATCCATGCGGATGATCTCGATGTCACTGACGATGTCGTGCCGTCCGCAGAAATCAAGCATCGCTAGGTGCATTCATCATCACCCTCACCCTCCCGTCATCGCTCCGACGTTCTCTGCCGGTCTCGAGCGGAACTGCGCAATCGTAGGCCCGCGTTCCGTAGTGCAGCCGATGCGGAGGGTGATATCTGGGGCTTTGCTCTCAAGTTCTACACCGAAGGGGGAAACTGAGATCTTGTTGGCAACAACACACCAGTCTTTTTCCATCGTGACCCCGGACATTCCCTGACCTAAACCATGCCATCAGGCGCGATCCTCGCACCGGAATGCGTGGCGCGCAAAATAACTGGGCCTTCTGGACGAAGGGCTAAGTCGATTCGTATGCCCCCACATCATCTGGGGACGGCGGTTAGGCGACTTTGAGCGCGATCCGCATTCCGTTGAGAGTTTTGAGCAATCTATCCATCGCGAAACAAATGATAGTGGATATCAACGCCGGTGGCGTACCCGCACATGCAGAACACCGTCGACATTTAAACCTCGGAGTGTGGATTCGCTTTGGAGGCTGATTTGTCCATGCAGACTCAAGGGATATTTCCGCAATTTCGTTCAAGACCCTATCTGTATCCACCCCTGAGTATCAGTACATGGAGCAGAGCCACTTCACGGTCTTCGTTTCCAGCACGGTAACTAAGTATCAACCTACTCAGATCCACCTAAAAGGAGACTTATGAGGACTATGAAAGCAGTACAGATGGACGAGGTACTAAAACCTATGGCCGTCCGAGATGTTTCAATTCCAGAGATTGGAGACGAAGACGCTCTTGTTCGTGTGACAGCCTCAGGGATTTGCCGGACGGACTGGCATCTTTGGAACGGCGACTGGGGCTGGATCGGGGTGAAGCTGTCTCTTCCATTGGTTCTAGGCCACGAGATCGGCGGGGTTGTTGAGCGTGTTGGTTCTCGAGTGGATGGCCTTACTGTTGGCACTCGTGTATGCGTGCCTTTCAACATGGCATGCGGGCACTGCCCGTATTGCGTGCGGGGCTTGCAGAACGACTGTGATAACTACATGTGGCCGATGCTGACCCAGGGCTCTGGTGGCTTTGCGCAGTACGTCAGGGTGCCGAAAGCTCAACTGAACTGTGTGACCTTGCCTGCCAACGTAACAGAAAAGGACGCTGCCGCGCTGGGCTGCCGCTATATGACAGCATACCGGGCAGTCCGAACACGCGCCGACCTTCACGCTGGTGAGACTGTGGCCGTTACCGGCGTCGGAGGAGTTGGACGCTCCGCAGTTGAGATCGCAGTGGCTCTCGGTGGCCAAGTTATCGCGATCGACACAAAGGATTCTGCGCTGGAAGCTGCTAAGAAATTAGGTGCCGTTGAGGTCATTAATTCCGAGGGGCTGACTCCAAAGCAAGTTGGTGAACGTGTGAAGGCACTCACCGGCGGCACTGGGGTGGATGTAGGTATCGACGCCATCGGAGGAAGCAACGCGACGCTCTCGACACTACAATCAATCGCTAAATACGGTCGCCTTGTCGTGGCTGGCCTCACCAGTCAGGAAGACAAAGGCGAAGTAACTATTCCTATCGATCAGATCGTTGCTCAGGAGCTGTCTGTAATAGGTACGCTAGGCAACCCTCAGTCTGATTATCCCGACCTTCTCCGCCTAGTCAACAGCGGGAAGCTTGCGCCAAGCCGGCACATCGAGAGTGAAGTTCGTCTCGAAGATGTTCAGGCTGTCTTCGATCGCATGCCAAAGTTCCAAACAAACGGCTTCGTCGTCATCACACAACTCAACTAATCAACTAGACCTGGAGGTTTCACAATGCCACTGATGTATGTCAACTATCCCGAAGATACGTTCACTCAAGAGGCCATTGACAAGCTGGCCATGCAATTGACCAATTTCGGTGAGGACGCCGAGAAGATCCCCAAGACTCCTTACCTCTTCAGCACGACCTGGGTGTACTTCCGGCCCTACCCGAAGGAACTCGTATTCCACGGGGGAAAGTCAGGTGGAAGAAATGTGATCAGTCTCGAGGTCAATGTCTTCGAAGGCGGCTTGGACTATGCGGCGAAGAAGGAATTCTACAAGAAGGCGACAGACGCTATAGCCGAAGCCACTGGCATGCCGAAAGACAAGCGGCGGCCCGTCTATATCCTCTTCCGCGATGTTCCTGACATCAACTGGGGCTTTTTCGGCAACATCATCGCGATTAACGACCTATTGGTCGCATCGGAAGACGAAGAGCCCATCTAACCTATACCATTCCGTGACTTCTTAGATCATAGGGGGCCAGCAGCACCGACTGGGCTGACATCTCGCTTCACACGAACACCACATGTGCGCCAGACATCTTGCGATTCTTGTGGAGCTGTTCAGCCAGTCGCACTAAGACGTTTCGCTTCTACCCAGTTCATCGGAGAACGGTCGGCGGAAAGAGTGTTACGTGTGATCCGCACGAATACACCCACTAGGACTCACAAAGGAGACTGAATATGAATATGAAAAAGGTATTGATCACAGGAGCAGCAACCGGCTTTGGCTATGGTGTGACGATCCAACTTGCAGAGAAGGGCTTTGATGTTATTGCCGCCGTTGAGATCTACGGCCAGGTACAGCCGCTCAAGCGCAACCTGGCTGAGAAAGGGATTAAAAACGTGCGGGTAGAAAAGCTCGACGTCACGGTGGAAGGCGACCGGCGAAAGGCTCTGGGTTGGGGCATCGAAATCCTGGTGAATAATGCCGGCGTTCTTGAGGGCGGCTCCGTGCTCGACATCCCGGGCAGCAACATGCGTCATGAGTTTGAGGTCAACGTGATCGGTCCTCTGCTGATGACCCAGGGCATCGCCAAGCAGATGGTGAAGCGCGGAAAGGGACGCATCGTGTGGGTCTCGTCGCGTGAAGGTTTGAATGTGAACCCGTTCACGGGCATCTACTCCGCTTCCAAGCACGCCGTCGAGGCCATCGCAGAGACAATGAGCATGGAACTGCAGGAGTTCGGCATTGAGGTTGCTACGATCAATCCTGGGCCCTTCCTCACCGGCTTCAACGACCGTGGTTTTCAGACATGGGAGAGCTGGGAGGATGAGCCCTCAGAGAGGCTCTTCGATTATTCAAAGCTCGCTTTCCCACGCCCCCAATTCAACCCCCGGGTGATGATCGACACCATGACCAAGGTTGTGGCTGGTGAGATCGACAGCTACCGCAATCTTGAGCCGCAATCGATGCTTGAGGAGACCAAGAAGAATATCGAGGCACCTTGGACAAAAAGCGTAAAGCAAGACTTGGGCAAGCGGGCCGCGCAAATCCAGAAGTGCTACGACATGACGCCGGAGATCCAGGAATCCGGTTGGACTGCGCAGGAACGTGACGGCGCAAGCGCATAGCTCGTCAGGGGTCCGCCTCTCACGCCCGGAGCTGCGACCTACTCCCTCATGCGCACCGACACGAAGCGACTGTTTCGATTCAAAATCACGTCACACGGATTGTTCCCGGGGCGCCGCCAATGCTGGACTCAAGCAGCAGAGCCGGGTGCGCCTTAATACTCAAACAAGATCAACCATCATCCAAAGGAGATACATCGTGGCACAGACTCTTGCTCGTAAGGCAATCATCGCAATCTCTAGCTTTCATGGAGCCATCTTCCCTGACGGCCACAAGACCGGCCTGTTCTTCACCGAGGCTCTGCACCCATTCCGAGTGCTCACCGCAGCCGGCTTCGAAGTGGACCTTGCTTCCGAAACTGGCACCTTTGGTTTCGATTACAACTCGCTGCAACCGCCATTTCTGTCTGGAAGTGACAAGGTAATTTACAACAATCCGGACCACCCGTTCATGGTGAAACTGAACTCTCATCTCAAGAAGGCATCCGACCTGAAGAAGGGTGAGTATGGTGTTTTCTTCGCATCCGCCGGACATGCTGCCCTCTATGACTACCCAACCGCGAAAGGCCTGCAGGCAATCGCTGCGGACGTTTGGAATCGCGGTGGCATCGTCGGAACTGTGTGTCACGGACCAGAATCCTGCCGGGTGTCAAGCGAAGACGGGCAAGTCAATCGTTGACGAAAGAACGGTGACTGGATTCACCATCGAAGGCGAACTCATCTTCAACATCCTGGACAAGCTCAGAAAAGACGGGGTTGTTCCAGTTGTTGAGGCCGTTACAGCGGCCGGCGGATTCTACAGCACCTCGATGAGCGCATTTGATGACTATTCCATTACATCGGGCCGCCTTGTGACCGGCACGAATCCTCAGAGTGGCCACAGTACCGCTGAGAGGATTGTGAGATTGTTCGATAACGGGATGCGTCCGTAATCGCCTTCTCACTCTGACGTCCTTGCTAAAGAGGAAAACCGAGCTACCGGAATCTCACAACGTCATCATGTTCTGCCGCCTTCATCAGCCGTAAGGACCAAGAACCAGCAACGAACGGGTCCGGAGCACTTCGTCTCGGACCCGCTAGCTTATTACAAGTAGTGAGACCCAAGAGCTTTCTAAGGATAAGTCATGCCGAAGATGTCCTTCACTATCCACAGGGCGCCTTCACTCAGGCTAACCTCGAATTGCTCGCGCAGGAGCTTACCCAAATAGGCCTGCAGTGCGAACGCATGCCAGAAACAACGTACGGACGCAGCAACGTTTGGATTTATGCACGCGAATATCCTACCTCAGGTCCGAGCAAGAGATTGCCGTGGCTGTCAATGACACCTGGAGTCTACCGGCTCTTTCAGCAATCAACGGCAACCAGGTTCCTGAGGAGTGCCGACTGATCTTTCTATCTCAGATCACTGATTTCCTAGAGACCGCGTGGACCCTCTATGATTATTTTTTCTTATAGCTGTCAGACGCTTTGCCATCGCATCGGCGTTCTCTTTGTCACCCAGCCTACTGTAGGCGCGGGAGAGCAAATAGTAGGCCTGTTCCGACGACGCATTGTCATCGACGGCAAGATTCAATTGAGCGACGGCGTCGGCCAACCGATCTTGATTCAGCAAAATCCTCCCCATTTCACAATGGGCCAAGGCGTAATGATCGTCGAGAGCAATGGCTTTCGCGAGAATGGCCTCTTCGTCATTCTCATCGTGCTGTGCACGTAGGGCAAGCGCCAGGTAGTAGTAGGTTCTTGGCTGGTCCGGTTCCAACTCCAATGCTTTTCGATACTCTGCTGCTGCCGGCTCCGGATCGCTCAATTTGAGCAAGATGTTGCCAAGCAGGTAATGTGCTGCGTACAAATTGCCGTCGAGAGAAATGGCGCGTTCTGCATTCGTGCGCGCTCTATCATAGATTGCCGCGTCGTACTGACTCTCGGCCAGGGTGGCGAGAAACGGCGCAGAGTTTTGATAAATAGATTTTTGGCTCTCAAGCAAAGCGATGACTTCCTTGTAGCGGCCCTCGAGTTGAAGCGCATTTGCGAACAGTAACAGGGATTGCGACGAGGGATAGTTTCGGTATCCGAACTCTGCAAGCGCCTTTGCCTTCTCGAGTTGATGGGCGGCCAGAAAGACCGTAACCCCCATCTGGATCTCTTGCCAGGGCGTGCGGCTCGTTGCTCTAAAGTTCCTCAACGCCTCTGCGGCGTTCTGAGCCTCTCCGCTGCCGAGGTATTCACGAGCGAGCGAGGTCGAGATAGCGGTATTGGCGGGCCAATCGGAAAGAGCCTGTCGCAGTGTTTGTTCCGCAGCCGGAAGGTCACCGCTGCTTTCGAAGGCAGCCGCCAGCAGCAGGTTGACGCGAGGGTCGCAAATATAGGAAGAAAATGGTTGCAGAATCTGGATAGTCGCGGCGTAGTTCCCCTGTTGCAATGCGGCGCTGGAGTCCATCAGCAGCTTGTTAATGCCCTCTGAACCCGGGCAGCGAGGATCAAGCTTCAGAGCGGGTTGACGGATGCCCGGGGAACTCTGTACTTCCGCACTCCCTCCTGCTGCCAGGCTTAGGAAGAGCCAAGCAGCAGCGAGAGGGCGGGTTCGAGCGAGTCGCTTTCTCAACCGCGGAAACGCACAGTCCATCCTTAAAAGGTAAACCTCAAACTAAGTTGGATCTCACGTGCTGCGTTTGCGTTGGTGACGAGTCCGAAGCGGGCGTCATTCACGCCAGCGTCGAGGCCATAGAAGTTGGCGCGGTTGAAGGCGTTAAAGAAATCTCCCCTGAAGTCGACTGTATAACGATCCGCGAACGTCCATCCCTTATACGCGGAGATGTCCCAGTCGGCGTACCCAGGATTCTGCAGGCTCTGAACGGAAGCGTTGCCCTGGACCGCCTCTGCAGTCACCGGCACGACGTTGCCAGTGTTGAAGTAGGGTCCAAGTCTGCCGTTCTTGCCGAGGCCGGAATGGAGTGATGAATTGTTCACCGGCCCTGTGACATCGGGAAGCGCGTTCACGAAAATTCCAAGATTTTGATTGCTGCCAAGTGTTGACCAGTAACCGGAATGCAGCGAGGCAATCACCGCAGCCTTCCAGCCGCCAGCGAGTGCATTCACGATGCCGCCCTGGTTCAGGTATGCTTTGCCTTTCCCGAAGGGAAGTTCGTAGATCGCATTGGCAACAAGGTTCTGATTCAAGTCTTCCTGGCAATGACCGCGATCAAGACGGAGGTTGAGAGGGTGCCATGAAAAGACATCCTGCCACGGATAGCCTAAGCATTTCGAGAAAGTGTAATTGCCCAGCACCGAAAACCCGGAGCTATACCGGTGTTCGGCGCGGAGGAAAAGAGCGCTGTAGAAAGAACTTCCTGAACTGGTATTCTCTTGAACTCCGTTCCATCCGGGCAGCGACGTGTCACCGGCGCTGTTCAAAAGAGGCGCAATGTTCGGACGCTCTTCATAGTGATGGGCTGCACTTCCCAGGTATCCTACTTCGGCGAGCCAGTTCTTGATGGTTCGATCAATCGTAAGATTCCACTCATACGTGTATGGAGTCTTGGCGTCAGGCTGAATAAAGGAGGCCGTAGGTCCGCCACCAGGTACCGTCGGCCCAAACAGGTCACCCACGGTAAAAAGCGGCGGTCCCGGGTTGGAGGGTGTCGGGATATATCCGGCAGGTGGTGCAGTAGTCGAGTTGTTATAGCTCTGAATTAAGTAATACTTCGTCGTATCAACCATGACTTCATATTGATTGATGTTTGGCTGAATAAAGTAAATGCCAAATCCGCCCTTCACATCCGTGTTGCCGTCATCGAATGGAACGAAGTTAAAACCAATTCTCGGTGCAAAGTTGAGGAAGCGCGGCTTGACCATCGCCCTGTCGAGTCCAAGTACCTTGGTGTCTGGGTACGAAAGGTCAGAGTTGGTCGCGACATCAAAGCTGCCAACGTGATTTTGTGTGTCCACTGGCTGCCTGCGGTGCTCATAATTCAACCCGACATTGACGCTGAGACGCTTGTTCAACTTAACATTGTCTTGAACGAAATAGGATTGGTACCACATCCTAAGGTTCAAGAGAGGATCGCCAAGTGCTGCAAAGCCAGAGGTCGGCACCCCTAGCAGGATGTCGGCCACTGGATCTCCGCTGTAATTCCCATTGAAGGAAATGGAAGTTGCCGCCCAGTCTTCGTACATATAAATCGGTTCGTAGCGAATGTCGAAGCCCGCAGAGATCTGGTGTTTTCCCTTTTGGATGGTTATCGATTCGGTGCCCATGGTAAGGCCTTCCCTGACGATGTCTGTTCCTTCGGTCGACCCCGGGTTGGCATAGTTTGTCACTCCGAAGCTTGGGGGACCGTACGAACCCGCCTGACCCTGCGCGTTGATCAAGCCGAGGGGATTTGCCGCAGCGGGATTGAAACCATCTGCCCTCTGCTCACCCGTTGCAGTGTGGGTGTAGCCGAAGCGAACGTTGTTCACCAGGTTCGGCGAGAAGGTATGCGTCCATCCGAAAGACAAGTTCTTGGGGTTGGAAGGATAGACAATCTCCCTCGATGGAGTGATGTCTGTGACGTTGGTGGTCTGGCTTTGATTGGTGAAGCGGGCAAAGATGCTGTCTTTGGCCGAGATTGCATAGTCGAAGCGGCCACTTTCCTGGTCCCACCCGTTGGTCGTGTTTGAAAGGTAGCGATAATTCGTGCCGCCAGAGTAAAGTCCGTTGGGAAGTGGATAGTAGGAGAGGATCTTCTGGCCGACGGAGTTGAAGCTGGCGGCGCCAATCTGATTCCCGGCAAATGGCGCTCCTGTAAAGGGGTTAAACAGCTGCTTGGTGTCCGCGGAGAAGTTGCCCGCGAGCTGCTCCGCGGTCGGGACCAGTGCATATTGGGTGGTCGGCTGCAGCAGTCGGAATCCTTCATAATTTAGAAAGAAGAACATCTTGTTCTTCTTAATAGGACCGCCCAGTCGGGCTCCGAACTGGTTCTGGTGAAAGGGCGGAGCAGAACCTACGTCAAAATAGTTACGTGCATCAAGGTCGTTATTGCGCAGGAACTCATAGACGGAGCCGTGGATCTCATTGGTGCCAGATCGCGTCACTACACTGATGAAGGCTCCACCCGCTGCATATTGCGCAGGTGCGCCGGACTGGATGACGTTAAATTCTTGGATGTTATCAATCGAGGGGAGCAGCCCTTCCGCGCCATACCAGGCGTTTCGCGTCTCGATACCATCGTAGAGGTAGCTCGTATCGTCTTCTCTCAGTCCGGCGATCGAAACAGCAACCGTCGAGGTACCGGTCCACTGATTGGCTGGTGAACTCATGCCTGGCGTGATAGGAGTGACTCCGGCAGAAAGCTGCGCCAGTTGCATATAATCACGCCCGTTCAGAGGAAGAGTCTCGATCTGCTGGTTGCCGATCACCTGGTCCTGGTTGGATGTCTGGGTGTCGATCAGCAGTGAGGCTGCAGAGACCGAAATCGTCTGAGTAGCCTGACCGATGGCCAAAGTGATGTTTAGCTGTGACTGCTGACCCACCAGCAGGGTAAATGCCTGCAGATGCTGCGTCTGGAAGCCGGTGTTGGCCACGTCCATCGTATAGCTACCGGGAGGAAGCTGGGGAATCCTGTACGATCCATCGCTATTCGTCGTCGCGTTGTGCTCAACACCTGTCGCGACATTGGTGGCAGTGATATTGGCTCCCACAACAATTGCACCCGTGGCGTCGGTGACGACCCCAAAGATGCCGCTGGTAGTTTGTGCAAAAATTTCGATCGAACTCAGGCCGCTAAAGATCGCCAGCATGGTTGCGCAAACTGCGACTAGCAGCCGTTTCCGGCCTAGGATTCGTGGAAATTGCTGATACGCGGATTTCTGCTTCATCTTGCCTCCTCGAAATTGATGCAGGGCGAGTTTTGCGACCATGTCTCTTGCGTGTAACCGGTTTCATTACTCTCTAGAACACCGCATGTTTACTAGCGCCGTAATACTACGCTTGCCGGTTTTCTGCTGTCAATCAAAGCATTCCGCAGAGGAAAAGCTCGGGAAGCAGCATGAGCACCCGATAGCGGTGGTACATTCCAGAGGCCTGACGGGTTTCGTTCGGCCCGGCAGCCGAGTCCCGGAATCATTTACACTTGGGCTTTGCATGCGCTGCTCCCGCCGACAATTCATTCAGATGTCGACCGCTGCGGGAGTAGCGCGCCATGCATTCCGCGCCCTGTCGCAGGGCGTCGTTGACCGGCAAGTTAAAGCACAACCAAAAGGAGCAAAGTCCGGTCTTCCCTTTCACTCCCACCTAGTTGATGTGGCTTGGCAGGCTGGCCTGCGAATGCCCACGATATATGGGCCTCTCGATCACAAGGACTATATTCTCGAGGCGGTCGGTTGCGGTTGCGCTTTTATCGATTACGACAACGACGGCTGGATCGATATCTTCTTGCTCAGCGGAACCCGGCGCGACTCCGCACCCGCAGGCACAACCAACCGGCTCTACCGCAATAATCGCGACGGTACTTTCACCGAGGTGACCCATGAAGCTGGGCTCACCTCGTCGGGATGGGCTTCGGCGGTTTGCGTGGGCGATTACAACAATGATGGTTTCGAAGACCTCTTCGTGACCTGCTACGGGCAGAACCGGCTTTACCGCAACAACGGTAATGGGACCTTTACCGAAGTCAGCAAGCAAGCTGGCTTGACGAACGATCCCGCGCGTTGGGGATCGGGCTGTACCTTTGTGGATTTAAATCGGAACGGGCACCTTGACCTTTTCGTAGCTAACTACACAGGCTTCGATTTTGCGAGCGTCCCGCGTCCGGGCAATGCTGCGAACTGCTCCTGGAAGGGAGTGCCTGTCAGCTGCGGACCTCGTGGACTGCCAACTGGGAGACATTCCCTATACCGCAACAATGGGAACGGAACATTTACCGAAATAAGCTCGCAAGCAGGAATATCCCAGCAGATCGAAAACTATGGCATGACTGCAGTCGCAGCAGAATTCTCAGAAGATGGCTGGCAGGACATCTACCTGGCTTGCGATTCAACTCCAAGCCTCTTTTTTTCCAACTCGGGCAAGCCCCTCCTGAAGGAAGAGGGCGTCATACGCGGCGTCGCTCTCAGCGATGATGGCGAGGAGCAGGCAGGTATGGGTATCGCGGTCGGCGACTATAATCTCGACGGCCATCTGGACATCTTCAAGTCCCACTTCTCTGACGACACAAATATCCTCTACAGGAACGATGGCAAAGGCAACTTCACCGACATGACGTTCAACGCCAAGATCGGCGTGGAAACGCGATATACCGGGTGGGGAACAGGAATGGTCGACCTCGACAACGATGGACTTCCCGACATCTTTCTAGTCACCGGGAATGTCTATCCCGAAGTCGGACGAAAGGTTCCCGACTACCCCTATAAGACGCCTCGAGTGGTGTTTCGAAACCTGGGAGATGGAAGCTTTGAAGAATTAATTGAAGAAGCCGGGCCCGGAGTGGCCGCACCACACTGCAGCAGAGGCTGCGCTTTCGGCGACTTTGACAATGATGGCGACGTTGACATCCTGATCATAAATCTCAACGAATCTCCTTCGCTTCTGCGCAACGATGTTGCGGGCCAGCATCGCTGGATTAAGGTCAAACTGATTGGCGTAACTTCAAATCGCAGTGCCATTGGGGCCCGTGTTCTGGTTCACTACGGAGGTAAAACCCAAGCTCAGGCAGTGCTGAGCCAGTCTAGTTTTTATTCAGCGAGCGACACTCGCCTTCACTTCGGTCTCGGTGACGCTTCGACCGTAGACATGGAAATATTCTGGCCATGCAGCGACAAGCAGTCCCTGCATGGTGTCTCTACCAATCAATTAGTAACCATCAAAGAAGGGATTGGTATAGTGTCAGGTTTGGGATTGGCTAAGAAGTAAAAACGACGCGATATCTTCATAAGCGCTTCTCCCTTTCCTGGGAACCTTTCCACGTTTCCGGTTCTGCTTATTTGCAACACCTCAACGGGCAAGTACCGGCGACTCGGTCGCGACGTCATGGAGGCATAAGTGTTGCGACCAGATACGTTAAGGGAAATATCCAGATAAGCTCCATATTCCGATTCAGGAAGAGAGATCCCGGCAATTGCAGTCCTGACGCCCTCGAGGCCTACGCCGATCTTGCCAGACTCCTGGGCAAGGATGACGTTGCCCGCGACTACTCTGGGACCGCCCATGACTTTGCCGGCAAGTGGATCACCATGGATCAGGAAGGCGACCACTACAAGCTCGCCTACGATTCCGCCAACAACCTGGAGCCAGAAATACAACCTCGTCTGGGATCAGATCCTCGGTTATAACCTCTTCCCCAAATCCCTCCGCGACTCGGAGATCGCGTTCTACAAAACCAAGATCAACAAATTCGGCCTTCCGCTTGATAGCCGCGAAGATTACACCAAGCTCGATCGGTCGATCTGGACCGCCACCCCTGGCATCCAATCCCGTCGACTTCAACGCTATTATGGATCCCATCGCCCTCTGGATTAACCTAACCCCGAGCCGCGTCCCGCTCACCGACTGGTATGACACCAAGACCGGCGAGCAGGAGCATTTCCAGGCCCGCTCCGTCGTCGGCGGCGTCTTCATCAAAGCCTTGACCGACAAACAACTCACCGACAAATGGCGCGCGACAAGAAATAGATTTGCCAAATCTTTCCCATGTTGAGATATCGGCGCATTCCATAAAGTCCACCACAGAGATAGGTCTCTAGAAGCGCCTTGTCGCCAGGTGGATTCTTCCGGCGTCGATCATGATTCTCGGTCGGAACTAGTGTCAAGCTAACCGGTGTTCCGGGATTCAAGTGCAGGGCGACAGCTAGTTTGACCGCCTCGCAACCATGCGTATCGCTCCGCATCTATTCTCCATCCGGAACATTCCGCATTGATGCATTTACGCATTTACCTCTGTACGTTATGGCGACTAAAGTCCGCCCTTAAGGGGTCCGAAGTTGTTTCGCAGAGGAGGGCTCACGCGTCTTTTACCAGCTTCGTACCGATGAATCCTGTCGCTCCCGTCACAAATACACGCATCATTCTGGTCCTCACGACGACCGCCCACGACCTGCACTTGCGTATCAGAAGCAGTTGTAGCGGCTTGCGACAGGTCATGCAGAGCGCGGGTCACGGAAGACCCTTTCAGTTCGACGAGATGTAAAGAGATGCCTGACCAACTGACTCAACGTCACTGCAGAAACCCCTGCAACGATCAGGTTGGCTGCGATAAACAGGATTGGCGCAAGAATGCGCAGCGCTCCCTGTTCACCATGTTCGACCGTGCGGCAGGACGCGGTCGATAAAGACGCCGCACCAAAGGTGAATGCCCAGTACCTGACATTCAAAGGCGACACCATGATCCAGCCGATCAGGCGCACCACCACCAAGCCCTGCAGGATCGCGTACCCAAGCAATGCCTTGCTGAACAGATCCGGTACGCCACCCTGAATGCTCAAGTAAGTGACTGCCGCGACTGCCGCAGGGGCGAATTGGATGCCGAGGCTCGGGCGTTGCTCTGGCGGCATCTCGCTCTTATCGTAGAGCCGGTGAAGGATGACGGATTCAATCGAAAGCCAGGAGAACATCCCGGCACCAAAAGCAAGTTGCGCCAGCCCATGGTACCCAAGCGTTGCTGCGGCGGTGCCTGTGACAAAGCAGCCCGCGACAGTCGGCAGGTATAGCGATCCAGTGGTGGCACTAGAGTGCCTGTCGCCGCTCCACGCAAAGCTGGTGAAAAAAACGCCGTGCGTGACGGAGACCAGGGTCGCCGGAACAAACAAAGCAAGCGCACCGCGCTGGCTATAGGGGTACAGGCCGATAGCCATCAGATTGGTTCCAATTCCAATCAGGCTGATATAGGTGGACTGGATGGCATCCTTAAGTTCCGCGTGAGCGTCACACCTAAAAAGGATCCACTTGACTGCGAAAAGCCCGAGCAGCGTTGCCCAGACCATAGCGGAGATTCCCAGGGTGCTCTCACCAATCAAGGCTGGCATTCCCCACACTCGATGAGCAACGCGCCAGCTGAGTCCAAGCCCCGCCAGGCCAAGCACGATCCCGAACCAGGACGCCGGTACCTGCGGTAGTTTCTTGATCGTTTCCATATCCCGATGATCAGGGGTATAGAGCGGTAGAGTATTGAACGAAGTTGCGGTAATATCCCTTGATTTTGCATGGACAAAGCAACCCCCAAAGCGTGAGTTTGCATGGAGAAATCAGCCCCCAAAGCAATGCCGCATGACGAGGACCGGCCCTGGGATCCAGCCGCAGCCGCTGCCTTGTCTAAGAATGAAACGGGCACGCTGTGGCGGAATGAACGGGTGGCGGGCGCAGAACTCTTTCGCGGAGACTTCCAGGCCTACTCCTTCACTCGCCATTTCCACTCCGAAGCCTCCTTCGGTGCCATGCAGTCCGGGGTTATGCGCTCCTGGCATCGCGACCGCAACTACACGCTGCAACCAGATACGGTAATTATGTTCAACCCCGGCGATGTGCACGCGCCGTTCCCAGCTGATAGCCGGCGCTGGTCGTTCCGCATGTTCTACCTGCAGGACGAACTCTTTGAGCGGCTCAGCCTGCAGATCTCCGCAACGCCTATCCGATTTACAGAAGCCTTTCGTCTCGATCCACAACTCGCCGACAAGATACTGGAGCTACATAAGAAGCTGGAAGGTCATTGCGAGGCAATCGAGTTTGAATGCAGGATGCTTAACGTCCTGGAGCACGTCGCGCAGAGACACGCTGAGAAGGCGTGCACCATCCCATCGACGGCACCTTCGGGCAGTGTCGCGCGCATGCGTGAGTACATTCACGCGCACGCCGAAGAGCAGATCAGCCTTGAAGCGCTTGCCAACGTTGGCCACCTGAGTATGTATCATGCGCTTCGCAGTTTTCGCGAGGCGCTGGGCCTGCCGCCGCACAAATACCTGCTGCAGGTACGGATCGAACGAGCCAAAAATATGCTGCAGCGCGGCGAACCGATCGTCGATGTTGCTTCAACGTTGGGCTTCTCAGATCAGAGCCACCTGACTCGCCACTTCAAGCGTGTTTTCGGCGTACCGCCGGCCCAGAGCCTGCGTAGAGTGGTTTAGCCAGGAGCAATAGGCACAGAACGCTCTTAGGCCTAGTGCCATGCAAAGCAGCTCAAATCCTCCCTGTGACGAGCTCGCGGAACCACAAGAATCTCGTCGTGATGCTCTCGATGCTGGATGCGCTGGGAAACGCTGTGACCACATATAAGGGGTTTGTTGAGCTTTGGGGCGAGCCGGAACTGCTCCTGAGAGCAGCGCTAGATGCTTTATGAGAGCCTTTCCTAGCCGTGAAGCTTTTGGGGATATTGAAGCTCCTCGATAGCAGGTATAAGGCGCTTATGGTGGCCCGGAGGTTGTTTTCGCTAGGCCACTCTTCTTTCCTGTTTAAGGAATCAGCCCGCGACAGGCATCCCTCTTATCAAGTGGAGTGTTTTAGCGGCCTTGGGGACTGGAAACAATAAAGAGATGGGCTAGCGCAAGGAAGTCAACGTCTACACGGGCCGCTCGGGGCTCGTGAGTGCCACCATTCGGACGCTCGACAACGTCTGAATTTTCTCTAATGCAGCGAAGCCTTCTTGCTAGGAATGGCCGTCTGGAAACTACCTTCATCATTGATGTCTACTGACGGATCTCGTCCCGGACAGCGCCATATGACACGGATGTTTCACGGCTGACAGACCGACCGGCAAAGGCGGTTTGGTCCTTAGAAATGGCACGCCTAGGTTTGGTTTCCAACAACAAAGACGTACTAACCAAGCTCGAGGAGCTTGGTTAGTATGGTTATCAGGAATTTCTCGTCGATGCAAGCTCGCCAACCGCCTTTACGAACCTGTCTAGATCTGCAATGGTCGTGTACACATTAGGAGTGATGCGGACGCATTGCAGGCCATCGTGTATCTCTACTTTGCTATGTATCTTGTAGCGCTGAAATAAGGCGTCGGCCAAATCCACAGGCGTGTACTGCTCCATACTGATGCTACCGTTAGCACAGGAGAATTCGGGTTTGTTCGACGTGTGAAGCTTTACGCCCTTGATGTCTCTCACGCGGTTGGACCAGTAGGTCTTGAGATAGAAAAGACGTTCCTGTTTGCGGCGCCCACCAATTGACTCGTGAAATTTGATAGCGTGACCGACGCCTTGTTCAAGCGCGAAGCTTCTTGTACCCAGCACTTCAAACTTGCGGATGTCAGGACTGTGCGGCTTGTCGGCACCGAGAAGCGGCCACACTTGCTCGATCTTGTCCCGACTGACCCATAGCATTCCGGTGCCGACGGGTGCGCAGAGAAACTTGTGGAGACTGGTGGCAAAATACTCGCAGTGCAGGTCTGTGATTTTGAAGTCGAGCAGACCAAAAGATTGAGCTCCGTCAACGACGACCTCGGCACCATGTGCGTGGGCCATGTCTGCGATCTGGCGCACGGGCATGATCTGGCCCATGCTATTCATGACATGGGTGATATGTACGAGCTTGGTCTTCGGCGTCATAGCTTTTTGATATGTCTTGACTATGGCGTCGATGTCTTCGACCGGAAAATCAAATGAGACCTGCTTGTAAACGATCCCTTCCCGTTCCTGGCGCTGCCGATATGCTTGCATGACGTGCCAGTAGTCGTAAGAACAGCCGACGACTTCGTCACCTGCCTTAAGCGGTAGGCCGAAGATGATCGCGTGGAGTCCGTCGGTGGTGTTGCGATTGATTGCGATTTCTTCCGGGGACGTCCCGGCGAGGTGGGCAAGCTTTGCCCGAAGGGGTTCGCGACCCTGGTCGAGAATCTCCCACATGAAGTAGTTAGGACCTTCGTTGGTGAGCTGGTTGTAGCGGGCGACTGCCTCCTGCACCACGATGGGCGACGGCGAGATGCCGTTGTGCAGATTCAAGATCAAAGGACTGACCGAGAAACCGCGCTGGATGACACCCCAATACTCCTCGTGTTGTGCGACCTCTCTGCTGTCCAGGTGACTGACAGCATGTGTAGCTGTCTGCAACTCTTTGGCGTGGGCCTGCTGAAAGAGACCGTCGATCGGTAGGGCGCCAGCCATCACCGACATCTTGAGAAATGAGCGGCGGTCGGAGATTTTCATGTAAGCAGTGTAACTGTACGGCCCTTTGCTTCTCCTTTCTCACCGCGGTAAGCAGCCAGAAAGATCTTCACCTCTTTGATGCGGCAGCCACACTGCAAGTTTAGGGATGGAGAGACCGATTCCGTTCCGCTGCGGCGCAAGACCGTCCAACCACACCACTGGTGAGCGTCAAATACATCGGTCCCTGCTAGCCCTGGCCGTGCTCTTGCCGGTCAGCCCGGCTGAAGGGGTGGGCTCCTAGGATGGGGTGTAGAGCAGCATGCCCTGATTGAGCCGGTCGATCCAGTCGTTCAGCGCATCAGTTGCCGGTTGAAGAAGCGATACGCCGCAGCAATTCCCAGCACGAAGCCAAGAGCAATCAGCGCAGCCTCATAGCGCTCCGACTCAAACCAAATAGGCGACTAGATGTTTCCGAGCGCGACCCAAGCCGCGGAAGTGGCGTAGGTGAAAGCCGCGATCGGCTTCTTGACCGTGCTCTACAGAAGACCTCCGTGACGCGTTGGCTGCGGCACAGGAAAGACACGTTGGCATCTGCGCCAAGGCAGATCCGCGCCACGGTTCCGGGGTCGAGACCGCTCTGAGTCATCTAGCGACTGGAGGTCACCGCGGGGGGTTCTACGCCCGCCCCTCGTTCTTTCAGCCCACAGCGTGGCCAATTCATCTTTGACAAGGGAGCGGTTGATCCCAGTGCCAGGCCTTGTCATGCTGCATATTAACCGCAATTTCGTTCAATACTCTACCGCTCTATACCCCTGATCATCGGGATATGGAAACGATCAAGAAACTACCGCATGTACCGGCGTCCTGGTTCGGGATCGTGCTTGGCACGGCGGGGCTTGGAATCAGCTGGCGTGTTGCTCATCGCCGTGCGCTCGGTTTGTGGCATGTGACGTGTGCAGCCGACGGGCTTCCGCGAACAACCTTGCGCGACAGGATCCCGGAAACTCCCCATTCATTGCTTGCTGCTCGTGAGCAACGCTCTATCGGGCGTGCCTCACCTTGGTATTCATCAATCCTAGGATAATTTTGTCCCTTGAATGTCACAGCCTTTCAACCGACGCTTATTAGGAGGCAATGCCCCTTGGAAGAACTCTTCATCAATCCCGTGATCGCAAAGGAACCCTGGTCGTTCGGCAAAGGCGAACGCTGGATCTAACAGCGACAACCTCGAGCGCGATTCGGCACGCCGCGCTTACTACTTCTTCCCACAAGAATGCGAGAGGCTTTAAATGGATGACTTATTCCTTGACCGTCGCACATTTGTTTCAACCGGCGCTGCGGCTGCTGCGTCGCTTTTCCTGGAGTACTCTCCGCTAGAGGCGCAAAGCGTGTCAGATACCAGAACAGAACCACAGATGGTAAACATCGTACTCTCGGTGAATGGCGAGAATCGCCCTATACAAGTGGATACTCGCATGACCTTGCTTGACGCTCTCCGGAATAAGCTGCTGCTCACCGGGTCTAAAAAAGGCTGTGATCAGGGCCAATGCGGAGCCTGCACAATCCACATGGATGGAGAGCGTCGTTTGTCATGTCTCACTCTCACCGTTGCAGCCCAGGGACACAAGATCACTACTATCGAGGGCTTGGCTCAACACAACGGGCTCCATCCCATGCAGCAGGCTTTCATCGACCATGACGGCTTCCAGTGCGGATATTGCACCTCTGGACAGATTATGTCGGCAGTGGCCTGTGTACGTGAAGGACATGCCCAATCGGATGAAGACATTCGAGAGTACATGAGCGGTAATCTATGCCGCTGCGCCGCTTACCCGAACATCGTGGCGGCTATTAAGCAGGCAAGGACAGAAATGGAGAAGGACTAATGCGACCTTTCTCTTACGAACTAGCGACCGATAGTGCTTCTGCCGTTGCACTCGCCTCAGTCCCTGCAAGTGCTCACGTCACTTCCAGTGTGCAGTTCATTGGCGGCGGCACCACCTTGGTCGATCTGATGAAGCTGGAAGTCATGCAGCCGAGTACGCTTGTCGACATCAGCTCGATCCGTGATGAAGACATGCACAAGGTTGTTCAAACCGAGACGGGATTGCGGATTGGCTCTCTCGTTTCCATGGGGCAGTTGCATTCTGATAAAGCCATCGTTCGGGACTATCCGATCTTGACAGAGAGCCTCTGGCGAGCAGCCTCGCAGCAGCTGCGTAATATGGCGCGACTCGGAGGCAATGTACTTCAGCGCACGCGTTGTTCGTACTTTCGCGACACGAGCTATGAGCAATGCAACAAACGTATCCCTGGTTCAGGTTGTGCGGCCTTGGATGGAATGAACAGAGGCCACGCGATTCTGGGAACGAGCGAGCACTGTATCGCTACCTACCCCGGTGATTGGGCACCTGCGCTCATCGCGCTGGACGCCCAAGTGGAAGTCTTGAGCCGGTCCGGTAAGCGCACGCTGCCGTTTTCAGAATTACATCGTTTGCCTGGCGCCACTCCGCATATCGAGACGAACTTAAGACCCGGTGATCTGATCACAGCCTTCATCATTCCAGTCGGCCCACAGAGACGATCACTGTACAGAAAGATTCGAGATCGCGAGAGCTATCAGTTCGCGAACGCGAGCGCTGCCGTGGCCCTCGACCTTCAGGGAGACGTTCTCCGGGAGGTAAGGATCGGATTAGGTGGCGTGGCTACGGTTCCCTGGCGTGCTCACCGCGCCGAAGCTATGCTCCGCGGGAGAAGTCTCAACGAAGCGACAGCTACCCTTGCCGCAGAAGCGGAGTTTAAGGAAGCTCACCCACGCGGCCACAATGCACCCAAGGTTGCTCTTGGAAAGAGCACATTAATTCGCGCACTGCTCGAGGCAAAAGCCATGGAGGTTTCCTAATGAATGATCCACTAAATGCTGCCGCACCTGCGCCCCTCGCCAACATGGGAGATCCTATTCGCCGAACAGAATCAGTGGCAAAGGTCACTGGCGGACTGCAGTACGCAACTGATTTGCCTTTGAAAGAGCCTCTTGAGGCTTACTTTCTTACCAGCGCGATCGCAAAAGGTGAGATTACGTCAATGGATACCTCGCCAGCAGAAGCGCTGAGCGGAGTGGTCAAGGTGTATACACACCTCAATGCTCCCAAACGAGTAGCCACGCCCTACATCCAGAAAGGCGGGTACGTTTCTGATACCAACATGCCGCTTACTGGAACGGAGATCCATAACGACGGTCAAATCATTGCCATGATCGTTGCCGATTCCTACGAAACAGCCCGCGACGCCTCTCATCGGATCGTGGTACGGTATGCCTCGGTCTCGCCTGCATCATCACTCGATAGCCCTGGAGTGCAACTTATGCATCCCGGCGCTCTTTCCGAGAAAGAAAAGAAGGTCGGTGACTTCGAGGCTTCGTTTCGTTCGGCCCCGGTAAAGATTGATGCTACTTACAGCACCCCGGCACAGCACCAGAATCCGATTGAACTCTATTCCACTACAGCCTTCTGGTCCGGAGACCAGCTGACGATCTATGAACCGTGTCAGGCTGTGGTGGAACTCGCATTCGGCGCGGCGACGATGGCCAACATCGATCCAGCAAACGTGCACGTGGTCAACCACTACATGGGAGGTGCTTTCGGTGGAAAAGGGTACATGACACAGCGAACCGCCCTTATCGTCGGCGCCTCCCGAGAGCTGGGAAGACCGGTTCGGAATGTGGTCACGCGCGATCAGGGATTCACACTCGCCACCTACCGTTCTGAAACGAAGCATCACGTCCGTTTGGCAGCGGACAGCAGCGGACACCTGCTGGCGTATGGACACGAGAGTTGGGAGATGCAGTCACGATTTGACGATTACCCGGTCCCGGGCTTTGAAGTAACAACGGCCATGTACGGCAAACCTGCCATCACGTCACGGGTCAACTTGGTCAAGGCCGACCGGCAAACGTCGGGATTTATGCGGGCGCCAGTCGAGATGCCTTACATGTACCCTTTGGAAAGTGCCATGGATGAGCTCGCGGTGGCGCTCAAGATGGACCCAATCGAGTTGCGACGAATTAATGAAATCCGTGAGAGCCCTGTTGACGGTGCAAGGTTTACGAGTCGATCTCTGATGCAGTGCTACGACCAGGGTGCCGCAACCTTCGGTTGGAGCAGACGCAACCCGAAACCAGCGTCGATGGTTGACGGCGATTGGATGGTCGGTTATGGTTGCGCGACCTCCTGCCTTCCGACCCATCTCGCTCCTGCCACTGCGAGAGTGACACTCCACGCGACCGGGGAGGTCTCGGTGGATGTGGCCGGGCAGGACTCCGGGCAGGGAATGTATACCGCGCTCGGTCAAATCGCCGCTCGTGCGCTCGGTCTATCGCCACAACAGGTTAAGGTCAACATGGGCGATTCGAAGTTGCCGGCTGCACCCGCCTCAAACAACTCGCTCTCAACGGCGTCTGTCGGGTCTGCAGTAAAGCTGGCCGCCGACAAGATCAAAGGACATTTTGGAGAAAGCGTGCTCGCAGGAAAGAAGCTCACGGAGGCTTTTCGTCATCTAGGAATGTCGCAGATCAGTGAGGTGGGGGAGTATGTTCCCCCAGGCCGGAAGCCCGAAGTGCTGGATATGCTGCGTAGGGGGCAGGTCCCATTTAAAAATGAAGCGCGTGGTGACGAGTCAAAGGACGGCAAGCCACTCATGTTTGCTTTTGGTGCACAGTTCGTGGAGGTGCGCATTCACCGCCTGACACATGAGATTCGGGTGCCCCGAATCACGGGAGCGTTTGCTGCTGGCCGTATCATCAACCCGCGAACAGCCCGAAGCCAGTTGATGGGCGGCATGATCTGGGGCCTGTCGTCCGCGCTCTTCGAGGCAACAGAGGTCGATCCTACACGGGGTCGTTATACAAATGACAGTCTCGCTGAATACCTCATCCCGGTCAACGCGGACATCCCGCAAGTGGACGTCATCATGGTTCCCGAGGAAGACAACGAAGTCAATCCTCTCGGAGTGAAGGGCATTGGAGAACTCGGCATTGTTGGAACAGCCGCGGCGGTTGCAAATGCTGTCTTTCACGCAACTGGCAAACGCGTCCGGGATCTTCCGATCATCATGGATAAGCTGTACGCCTAGATGCGCTCCCGGCACCCGACACGAAGCGACTGTTTCGATTCAAAATCACGTCACACGGATGTTCCCGGGGCGCCGCCAATGCTGGACTCAAGCAGCAGAGCCGGGTGCGCCTTAATACTCAAACAAGATCAACCATCATCCAAAGGAGATACATCGTGGCACAGACTCTTGCTCGTAAGGCAATCATCGCAATCCCTAGCTTTCATGGAGCCATCTTCCCTGACGGCCACAAGACCGGACTGTTTTTCACCGAAGCACTGCACCCATTCCGAGTGCTCACCGCAGCCGGCTTCGAAGTGGACCTTGCTTCCGAAACTGGCACCTTTGGTTTCGATTAAACAATCCGGACCGCCCGTTCATGGTGAAACTGAACTCTCATCTCAAGAAGGCATCCGACCTGAAGAAGGGTGAGTATGGTGTTTTCTTCGCATCCGCCGGACATGCTGCCCTCTATGACTACCCAACCGCGAAAGGCCTGCAGGCAATCGCTGCGGACGTTTGGAATCGCGGTGGCATCGTCGGAACTGTGTGTCACGGACCAGCAATCCTGCCGGGCGTCATCGACGCGAAGACGGGCAAGTCAATCGTTGACGGAAGAACGGTGACTGGATTCACCATCGAAGGCGAACTCATCTTCAACATCCTGGACAAGCTCAGAAAAGACGGGGTTGTTCCAGTTGTTGAGGCCGTTACAGCGGCCGGCGGATTCTACAGCACCTCGATGAGCGCATTTGATGACTATTCCATTACATCAGGCCGCCTTGTGACCGGCACGAATCCTCAGAGTGGCCACAGTACCGCTGAGAGGATTGTGAGATTGTTCGATAACGGGATGCGTCCGTAATCGTCTTCTCACTCTGACGTCCTTGCTAAAGAGGAAAACCGAGCTACCGGAATCTCACAACGTCATCATGTTCTGCCGCCTTCATCAGCCGTAAGGACCAAGAACCAGCAACGAACGGGTCCGGAGCACTTCGTCTCGGACCCGCTAGCTTATTACAAGTAGTGAGACCCAAGAGCTTTCTAAGGATAAGTCATGCCGAAGATGTTCTTCACTATCCACAGGGCGCCTTCACTCAGGCTAACCTCGAATTGCTCGCGCAAGAGATTACCCAAATAGGCCTGCAGTGCGAACGCATGCCAGAAACAACGTACGGACGCAGCAACGTTTGGATTTATGCACGCGAATACCCCACTGATCAAGTGTTTGTAGGGGGCCGCACGGGTGGCACTAAGGTGATCACGATTGAGGTGAATGCATTTGAAGGGGGACTTGGCGATGAAGGCACGAATCTCGTTGGAGCAAATGTGGGGAATGCGGGCAGTTTTCCCGGCAACAAGCGCGCTTCTATTACTCGTTGCATGGATGAACCGCAGGGTCTCCTCTCATCAACCATAAGACTACGCACTGTCGACCTAGCGCCTATTCACTCGCGAACGCTCGCCTTTGCCAAATCAGCAATGCTCAACAGATCGGAGACAAACGATGGATGTTTTAGGTTATGAACCGGGCCCAATCACTTGTGAGGCCGCCTTTATCGCGGATTTTGAGATATCGAGTGTCGTGCCGTTTGGCGCGATGGTTACACAAATCGATTCCGATCGTAAGCAGATGGATATCCGACCAGGCCTGGTCATGAAATACGTGCCGGTCCGTTTCGATCCGGTGACTGGAGCTCGGCAAATCGGTGGACGTTACCTATTTTCCACTTGGTCAGACGTGCTGGGTTACGCGCGGTATACAGAGGAGGAACTGGAATTCGAGCCAGGTGTGAAGTTCTGGGAACGGCCGATCTTCAGCAACATTGCCAGGGCGGCGTGGCGCGTCGAGGGAGCTTACTTGTTCCACTCCCTTGAACACCACATGGGTAGTCGAGTCGAACGCTACCGCTATACGGCAGACGCAGCATCAATCCTGACCGACGCTTGGCCGGCGATTCGTGAGAGCGCCGCTCAAGGAGGGCGTTGTAGCGTATGGCTCCTCTCCCGCCCCGAACAGAAGGAGCTTATGCTTTTTAGCTCCGCAGCGAAAGTGGAAGTCGAAGACGAATGGACCACTGCTGCGCGATCCATTGACCGGTTGGAGAAGGCGGAAGGTCTTCTGGAGCCATTTGCGTCGGACTTGCAAGCCGTCAAAGCGTTCGACAGAACCAGTCTCAACCTCTCGCTTTGGTTACCCCGCTCTCGTCAGCTGAGCGGTGCATCATCTATCTTCCCTGCTTCACCTCCTTATCCGTTGCCTTAATGAAGATCTTCGAGGGCATCACGGTGCCCTCTACTTTTTGTGGAAGGAGAATCCAGGGGGCATCGAAATCCCGCTTCCCCCAGGAACGGGAGAAGAGGCAGAACGTACACTCCTTAATGGATGGCAACGATCCGTACAGCCGAGCGTTGCAGCCACCGGGAAGCGACGCCATCATCAACTTTAGTGCTGCAACTTAAGCTACATGCTCCCTTCCTTGGACTCCCGTGATGACATTTATCCAAACGCGTCCGGTTATGGCACCATGGTAATAGCGCTCTCTCTCAACCTATTGGAGTGAACTGACTTAGCTGAATGAAACACCTGCTTCGGAGCTGGGACGAACAGCCTTGGTCCATTCAGGAAAATATCGGACACCTGCTGGATATTGAACCCCTCATGTCGGGTCGCTTGGACGACTTTCAGAATAAGCTTCCGAAACTTAGAGCTTGGGAGGAAACCAACAGCGATACGTGGCGAGCAAATCACAACGCCCGGTCGCTTCGGGAACTGATGGCTGAGTTCCACAGTGCTCGATCGACGCTTGTAGGCGTTTCGACTCCCTCGACAATTCCTTGATCGAGGAGGCCGCGTATCATCCTCGCCTTAAGCGTCCGATGCAGACTATCGATTTGTCTACTTTATTGCGGAGCACGACGATTACCACCTCGCGAAGATATCGGCGATTAAGAGACACGCGGCGGGCTTGCGGCCGACGGCTAAGACGCTCTCATCCGCGCTGGCAGACATCCTTGCAGGTGTACCCCTCGGTTGGTGCTGGACTTGCGACAGTTGGGTGACTGTATCTAGCCCGTCGCTTAGCACAACCAACGTCCGGCTCATCGGCAACCTGCACTTATAGACGGGCTATGCCGCGTCGGCATCGAAGCCCATGCTGCCCCGCTACAAGACAACGAGTTCTCTGAACGCACTATGTCCGAAGCAGAGGACGATATGGAAGGTTTGTTATGAGTAATACTATGCGGGGTGGCGATATTGTAGCTCGGTCCCTCGAACTGCTCGGATGCAAGAGGATTTTCACCCTATCCGGCAACCACATCATGTCGCTCTTCGACGCAACGCTGGAGACCAAGATCGAGTTGGTCCACGTACGGCACGAAGCCGCGGCAGTGCACATGGCGGATGGCTGGGGACGCCTCACCGGCGAACCCGGTGTCGCAATGGTCACGGGCGGTCCAGGGCATGTGAATGCTATTGGTGCCCTCTTTGCCGCGTTGGCCGCGGAGTCGCCGATGGTGCTGTTGTCGGGACATGCTGCAACGTGGGAGTTGGGACGTGGCGGGTTCCAGGAGCTCAGACAGGCCGAAATCGCTGCGCCGGTACCCAAGGCCTCATGGATCGCGCAATCGGCCTCCAGCTTAGGCCAAGATATCGGCAACGCGATGCGTATTGCCAGACAAAGGGAGGCCGGGACCTGTCCACGTCAGCCTTCCCTCAGATCTTCTGGACGAGATCGTCGATGTCGCTTCGATTGTCTGGCCCAATGGGGATAGCGGATCAGTCACACCGGACGTTGCGCCGAATATCGCGGACGACGTACTCGCGGCGATTGCGTCCGCTTCCAGGCCAGTCATCTTCGCTCCGCCTGAGCTTTCTAATGTCAGCGGACGCACGCTTCTCAGGCGGTTAGAGGAGGTCTCGAAGGCGCCCGCAGTGTTACTGGAAAGTCCACGAGGCATCGCCGATGCTACTCTCGGCGCATTCCCGGATCTGCTCAAAAGGTTCGATCTTGTTGTACTCCTTGGGAAAGCTCTTGACTTCACAACGCATTGGGTTGCCACCCCAGATTTCGCCCAGGATGTAAGAGTCATCGCGATCGATCCTGAGGTGACGATGTTAGAACGTGCGGCAAAGGAGCTAGGCGACCGGCTTCTTCTCGGCAGAGTAGCGAACACGAGGGAAGCGGCGGCGACACTTATTGCACGGGCAGTTTGTCGCCGCGGTGACGATTGGCTCGAAGAGGTACGAGCAGCGCTCAGCAGGCGACCAGCTATAGGTGGGGTTCGGTTCGCTCATCAACAGCCGGTCGGCTTCATCCGGCGGAGCTTTTACGCACTCTGCGTCCTTACGTCGAACGGGATAACGACACAGTCTTTATCTGCGACGGGGGTGAAGTAGGTCAATGGGCCCAAAGCATGTTGCCGGCGCGGCGCCGAATGGTCAACGGCGTTTCAGGAGCGATTGGAAGTTCACTCTCCCTCGCGCTTGCCGCTAGATATGCAGAGCCCAAGGCACCGGTCTTCGCGGTGCTAGGCGATGGGACGATCGGCTTCCATCTGTCGGAATTCGAAACGGCTGTGCGGTACAATCTTCCCTTTGTTGCCGTCGTTGGCAACGATGCGTGTTGGAACGCCGAGAGCCAGATCCAACGGCGGACGTATGGTCAGGACCGAATGCATGGCTGTGAATTAACGCCTGCACGCTATGATCTCGTCGTATCGGCGCTCGGCGGGCACGGCGAATTGGTGACTGAAGTGAATGACCTTGCAGGGGCGATCGAGCGATCGCTGGCCAGCGGTAAACCATCCTGTGTCAACGTCATGATTGAGAGCATCGCTGCGCCTGTGGTCCGATCAAACACCGAATCGCTGCGAGAGACGAGAAAATGATCTCGAGTCGCGAGGTACTCATGCGGAAGCAGCGGATGAACACCTCGCCCGCCGCCTGGCGTGTCCGTTCCGCAATAGCTCTCTGGAACGCTGTCTCTATAGAGGAGGCAGTCCGAGGCTCAGAGCTCCGAAGCCAAACTGTCGATCCCGCACAACTCAAATACCTATAACCTCTCGGCTGGGAGCACATCAGCCTCACCAGAGACCACTAACAGAAGAGAAAGAGGCCGGTACCGGGCAGATCAGGTCGCTGAGGACTGCAAACCCTCCTTAGCGTGAGAAATCGCGACCCCATTCGGAAGGCCCCATTAGACGGCTTATCAATACAAGGAATCGTGCCTATGGAGGTCCCGTTAGGAAACGGACGATAAAGCTGTCTAATGCTTACCAAGAATGGTACCGAAAGCCGATGTGAGCGCGTCCTCTACCGTTAAACCACTGCATGTTACAAACCGACAAGCGACATGTCCGTCTGGACGGACAAGAAGGCATCCATCTTCGTCGATCTCACGCCGACTCGTCCATTCCAGGTACAGGTCTGTCACATCGCAGCCAGGACCGATGACGATTGTGTTCAATACAATGTCCCATCTTGCGCTAGCCGCGTCTGCGGCTTTCAACCATGATTCGCCGCCAATTCCGGTAATAATGGTAAAGCTTCCTTTTCCTACCAGGTCGAGTGTGGAAACATTTTGTCCGTGACGTTGTACCCACGCGTGGGGGAGGTAGGCACCGGGTCGCGTGGAAGGATTATAAAAAAGTTCAGCGTCCGGCATGGATGCAGGTATCGGAGTTCCATCCGGTATTATCGCGCTAGAGACATACATGCGATTCAGTTCGACGCCGCGACCTCTGAACTCGTATTTAATAGCGGCGATACTCTTATTAAGAGCGGCCCGGTGGGCTTTACCATCCTGCGTGTCGCTACTGAGGATGGTAGACCATTCTGGGCCGGTGGGACCGGCGTTGGTGCCGAGCACCCCTATACCTTCCAGAAGGGGTCCATAGCCTTCCATGCTCTTGAGAGCTCGCTTCGCAACTTGCCGGCCCACGGGCACACGTTCGTCATCGTAGGTTGCAAGAAGGTCTGGTCCAGCCTTACCCCTTAACACGAGATGCAATTTCCAGGAAAGATTGTAGGCGTCTTGTATCCCGGTGTTTGATCCAAGTCCGCTGGCCGGAACGTGACGATGGACCGCATCACCGATGCAAAACACCCGCCCGCGATGGTAGCTGGTGGCATAAAGCGTGTTCATCCTCCAAGGGTCAGTCCCGAGGAGTGTAACGGGCAGATTAGGGACTCCGAGATAGTTGCGAATCGCGCCGATGTTTTCTTGAGAGCTGGATGCCGGTGGCTCCTGGCCTACCGCTAGGCCTTGAATCAGGATCCATTCGGTCCAAGGCTTTGTACACCTGAGAATTGCAAGGCCAGGTCCTTCAGGATCATCTGGCGTACGGATCAAAAAGTAAAGCATCCCAGGACGATATTCCACATAGGAAGAGAGGTCTGCTCTAAACAGCAAGTTGATGCTTCCGCCAATCTCGCCAGGCCCTTCGAACGGTAGCTCTAACTGGCTTGCGACGAGGCTTTTCCCGCCGTCTGCTCCAATCATGAAGCGTGCCTTTACGACCAGATGCTCGCCACTGATGCGGTCTAGCACCGTCGCAATCACCCCGTCATCGTTCTGTTCAAAGGAGAGCAACTCCGTCGAGAAGCGGACCAGCGCGCCCATCTTCGTCGCAGCATCAAGGAGCAAGGGCTCCAGTTGATCCTGCGCTAAATCGGCAATGATACAAGGGCTGACACTATCATCTGCGTACGAGGTGCCGAGTTCACGCACACGGGCAAACTCTTCTCCGACGAGGGAACGCATGAATAAGATGTCTGGCATCTTGGAATAGGGAGTTGCTATTTGTAGTGCCCGAGACTCAAGCCCATGGTCTCGCAGAATTTCGAATGTCCGTTGATTCGTGAAATGTGCGCGGGGCGTCGGAGAGAGCGATTTATGCTTCGTGATTGCGAGCACTTTGACACCCAATTGCGAGAGGGACAGTGCTGCAGTAAGACCTGATGGACCACAGCCAATAACAAGAACTTCTGTTTCAATCATCTGACCGTTTCTACCTCAAAAGCGCGTTTCAATGCATATCCGCTATGACTTAGAGCCCGTGGTCCGAAATGCTCGCCCCGATTAGGCCGTGCCGTCTTCGGTGAGCCTTTGGATAAAGTCCACCATATGTGCGTGGGCATCCTCCCAGCGATCAGCAGCCGCGCTAAGTGTGCAATCGTCGTACACGACGAGTTCAACCACTCCGGGCGGAAAAGCAGCAGCAGTCGCTTCAAATGGACATGACTACACCAGCTCCGTCATCAAGTGCTCCAGTACCGAGATCCCTGAGTCGAAATAACCGAAGACAATGACCACCTGTTGGGATGAGTGGAGCCCCTCCAGTCGGCGATCACATTATAGCTTTCGACCTTGGGGTTGAGTTGAGGTGTGAGGACAAGACGCATCTTAGTCTCACCTTGCTTTGCGAGATCGGCCATCAGGTCAGCATCTTCAGCGGCAACCGACGCGGTTGGTACTTTAGGTGATTATGGGGAAGGCGGTAGTCCGCGCCGCCGATGGAACGGACCAAGACAGCTACAACTCCAGCAGTAGCCAGGGCAGGGGCGGCCTTCCGCAGAAGCGCAATCGGAAGGCCAGCATCCAGTGCTAGATTCTGCGCTGCCATAGCTTTGTCAAAGCTTCGATTTAGTAGCACGATCTTACCTTTGAAGCTGTCGGGTGGCAGTTGACGCAATTCGTCGAAGGAGGATACGACGATGACAGAGGCGACAATCCCAGTCGGTGGCGTTGGCACCGTGCCACCGAACGCCGTTAGCACAATCTTCTGCTCGGTATGCGGTGTCATACCCTTCCACTGGATGAGAGCGCCCGTTTCAACCCCGCGGACCAATGCGGCACCATTGTCTTTTCGAGAGTCACGGTGGCCCCAAGAGCGCGCATTTGATCGGCAACATACTGCACCGCCTGCACGGCCTGTGGAGATCCGCTCAAACGCGGGCCAATACTGTTTGTGAGATGTTTCAACTGATCGATCGCATAATCATCAGTCAAAGCCGCATCGCGCAGCCGTGTCATAGTCACATACTGCTCCGCCGTCCAGGCACTTGTGTCGGGCTCGGCAATCGGTAGAGGGCCGGAGAGGGAACCAAGCCGACTGTTGACAGGTGTGTTCTGGGCCCATGCAGGTATCACGAGTGCGATGGATGCGAGTATCAAAGTGCAGATGCTATTGCAGATCATACTTCTCTTTTCCCTTACCTTCAGGTGTATGGCACGCATGATAAGGTCCCTCATCATGCGTGAAGCTGAACGCCAGGTAGAGCAACAGACCGAAATGCCCGCAAAGCGGAACATAAATGATCCAAGGCGCCAGATAGTGCAATAGTTATATTCCGTTCTTGTTCGACCTAAGCATCAGTGCGAAAGACAGATTGATGTATAGGAGTCGTATTAAATCGTCAATGGAACGTTTATGTTCACTTGGAGGACTTAATGGCTAAACCTCTTGAACGTACAATTCCCGTAAACATCGGGTTACCTATGTACGGTAAGTCTTCTAGTGTTTGTGCGGAGCGGGCAGTGTCAGTGCGAGTTGCGGGTCGCCCCAGAGGCCAAAGTTGAGCTGAAAGTACGGTACTACAGACTGGGCCAGTACCTCCCTGATATCGCTCATCTGGCCTCGTGCCACCGCTGTGTTCACGTGGTAGTACTTCGCATAAAACGTCTGATCGTTCACGATATTCTTTTCCACATCATGCGCAAGAACCAGGTTTGCATCGCTGTCCTTATCCACCCCATATCCGTCGACAGCGACATGTGCGCGGTTCTGCATGATGCCGGCTACCGCTTCATTGATAATAGAGCCCATACCCGGCGTCAGATGATGCCGCTCAATATCTGCATTTACTGTCTTTGACAGCCCAGAGAGCGCGAAGATGGCGTGCCCACTCTCGTGTGCAAAGATCCCGATGTGTTTCCGCAAGGTCACATCGCTCACCACACCCGTGCCCCCCGTGAGCATCTTCTCGCTCAGGCGAACTTGATGACCATCCCAGAACGATGCGGAATGGTCTTGCGCGCCCCGAAGCATCGTAAAGGTAACCTTGTAAGAGCTGATCGCCTCCGCTTCAGCCGTGCCCAGCCAACTTAGCCGGGCCAGGTAGAGAAATGCGGCCGTCTCATCGGCCACATCCTTAGCATTACCCTGCGCGTTCGGGCGCCCCACGATTCTCAGCATCTCTGAATCGGAGAGTCGAGCCACCACCTGTCCCCGCACCGCGGCCGGCACGCCTGGATCGCACAGCAGCACCGAGTAGATCGCTGTTCGCCCCAAATCAATTGCCCGTCCGGGTACGTCATGAACATTCAGCAATGCCTGCTCTAAACCAGGGTTGCTTGCAACAGATAGACAGCTGGCCAGCCCAGCCTTGGTCAACCCTTGGTCTCCACCGCAAAGTGACCGATCCATTGGGCTTACCGCAAAAAAACGTGCGGCATTTCGCGCCGATGGTTCAGAGCTTTCAGCAAGAGGGGTTAGATCGTCCTGCGTGATTCGATCCTTCTTCTGCTTGTGCACTCGATCGAACTCGGTTAAGAGCACCTGAGCGGCCTCTTTTAAGTTTGTCGTGGTACCGACTGACTGTGCCGTGGGGGTTTGCATCTCAGGCGGGGCGCTGACATTCACACGGTTTGAATCCTGCGCGCGAAGATCATGAATGACCGAAGAAAGCAGGAATAATCCCGCAATAAAAAGTACGCTAGCACGCAAACCATTGTGACAATGGAACCGCAATGCAGACAACCGTGGCACGAACAAATCTACTCTCCTTATTGCTTCTTTCCATAGCATGGGCAACGTCAATCGCGACACTGCGTCGGCCAGCGACGCTAGCACGGCCAGCTGCAAGCTAGTCGTTCAGGCTCTGATCTGTACGCGGGGGAATGCCGCCGACGCTTCATGATCCAGAGATTTCAAGTCTTTCCTGTACTTGCGGCGGATGCGCGGTTTTTGCTTCGGCTAGCCAAGAGAGCAACTAGTCCCATCGAGCTCGCCGTTCAATATGGCCTGGTGCAGCCAAACAGCTGTAATGGGATAGCGCAGCAACGGCAAGAGGAGCGACTCTCCCGCAGATCGCTTATGTGATGGTGTAGCCGGCGCAAATCCCGTGATACTTTGCGCTGCTGAAAAGAGTCCGATCATCTCCAGAGGAACTCCATGCAGCAAACGAATCATAACCACAGCTCCTTGATTCGTTGTTATCGGTCCGTTGTTATAGTCCTAGATCAACAATAAGCGCTATTGAAGATTACAGGAGAGACACCCGCAATCTGGATCGTGCAGCGTCTACTGATCAATTCGACGTGAGCGGGAACGTTGCGGTTGTAGCTGCAACAGCCCCCACCCGCTTAATCGCAAGAGTGGAACAATCTTCCGCTACTTATGACAAATGAATTCGCATGTAGGCGAATAGGATGATCTAGATGGTTAAGTTTAGCGAAAGACCCTAGTGCGAACAGTTCCAGAAAAGTCCAATAACCATGGAGTAGACCCCGAAACTACCGCAGCTCTCGGCGTCTTGAATGAAATGGAAGCTGCTGTTGGATCTTGAACCGATGGCTACTGTACGAGCAAACAGCTTAGCTGTGCGTCATCAAGGGGAGCTGACAATGAAAGTGTTCATTATAGGCATCTCGGGTGCAACAGGGTCTCGCGTCGCTCGACTCCTTGCGGACGAGGGCAATACGGTATCCGGTCTCTATCGGCACCCGGAACAGCTTGCGGGCATTCAGGCTCTTGGTGCCAGCGGGACTCTTGGTGATGTCGCAACCACCTCTGAAGAAGAATTGGCTTCCGCAATCACTGGGGCCGATGTTCTCGTCTTCTCAGCCGGCGCTGGTGAACAGGACGATGATTCGATGATCGACGCGGTCGACCGCGACGGTGTTCTTAAAACGATCGCCGCTCTACGCATCGCGGGTATCTCCCGTCTTCTCTTGGTTTCGGTATTTCCCGAAGCATGGAGAGAAAGACATATGCCTAAGAGCTTTGAACACTACATGGCAGCAAAAAAGCAAGCAGACGTATACCTTGTTCACAGTGAACTCGACTGGGTAATTCTTCGGCCCTCTGCGCTTACCGATGATCCCGGAACGGGGCGCGTCAGTCTGAGTGAAGCAGAGATTCATATCGATATTTCCCGCGACGACGTGGCTGCGACCATCGCAACGCTGCTCCATCGTCCGGAGGTGCGGAGACGCATTCTTGAGGTGACTGCAGGCGGAACACCGATCGCGAGCGCTGTCGCCACATTGTCGAACTAGGTCAGGTCAGGTGTCAGGATAGGAAATGAGAGCAGCATGGTATGAACGAAACAGAAGCGCACGCGACGTGCTAATAGTTGGGGAACTTGCAAAACCCGCCCTTGGACCCGGCAAAGTCCTCGTGAGAGTACATGCAGCCGGTGTTAATCCCTCCGATACGAAACGGCGAGCACGCGCACCTCTACTCCCGGGAAACAAGCAACAGATCCCGCACCAGGATGGAGCCGGTGTCATCGAGGAAATTGGTGAGGGCGTCTCTGCTTCCCGGCTCGGACAGCGAGTTTGGATCTACGAAGCGTTGGTCGCAGGTAAAGCTGGGTGTGCTGCGCAGTATGTCGCCGTTCCAAGCGGGAACGCGGTGCCACTCCCGAGTAGCATCTCGTTCGAAACGGGCGCATGTCTTGGCGTTCCGGCCTTGACGGCGCACCGTTGCGTATTCGCAGATGGTCCGGTGACCGGTAAGACCCTGCTCGTGACTGGAGGTGCGGGCTCTGTCGGTGTCCATGCTATCCAGTTCGCGAAGGCGGCGGGTGCTAGGGTATTCACAACCGTCAGCCGTCCCGAGCAGGCGCTCATCGCAAAAGATGCGGGGGCAGATCTTGTGATCGATCGACATAAAGAAGATGTGGTGGCTCGCATCCAGGAGACGGCGAACAACGCAGGAGCTCAGGTCGTAGATAGGGTTATTGATGTTGCGTTCGGCCAGACGCTTCCATTCGCGGTCAAGCTGCTCAAAGTGGGCGGAGTCATTGCCACCTACTCCTCGGACGCTCGGCCAGAGCCAACCATACCGTTCTTGCCCCTCTTGTTCCTCGATGCGACCATCCGCTTTGTGAATGTATACATGATGTCGCGAGAGGCTCATGAGAGCGCAATTGAGGCTGTCATGGTGGGTTTAAGAGAGGGTTGGCTCAAACCAACCATCGCGTCTCGGTTCTCATTGGACCAGATTGTCGCAGCTCATGAGGCATCGGAGTCGGGTAAGAGTGTAGGCAAAATCGTCGTTCTCCTGGACTAGTCGACTGGTCTTTCACCTGCGGCACCTAGAGTTACTCTTCACCCCGATCCAGCCCCAGTCGCCGTTCCAAAGATGCCAGTCCGTCCGGCAAATCCCTGAGGCTGTCACACGAACAAGAGCGTCTTCGTCTCCAATCTCTGGAATTGGAACATCTCGGACGGCCATAGGTTTTAGTACCTCGTCCATCTGTACTGCTTTCATAGTCCTCATAAGTCTCCTTTTAGATGGATCTGAGTAGGTTGATACTTAGTTACCTTGCTGGAAACAAAGACCGCGAAGTGAGCACGTGTTGGAAGACCAGCAAAGCACCAACCCGCGGTACTTTCTGGAGCTTTTCCACGCACTGATACTCAGGCGTAGATACAGGTAGAGTCTTGAACGAAATTGCTGCAATTTCTCTTCAGTCTGCATGCACAATTCAGCCCTTAAGGCGAATTTCAAATTCCGAGGTTTCGATGTCGATCGTGTTCTACATACGCGGATACGCCACCGGGTTGATATCACTATCATTTGTTTCGCGATGGAGAGATTGCCCAAAATTCTCAAAGGAAGGTGGATTTCGCGCAAAGTCGCGTAACCGCCGTCCCAGGACAATGCGGGGCATATGAACCGTCTTCGTCGCTACCGGCAAAACCGATATGCGTCTCGGGTTCAATGGGCTCTATGCTCTCGTTGTCGGCAAGTTACAGCAGGATCCGCAAAGCGGCCATCTGTTCTTGTTTGCCAAATCGAGAAGAGATCGCGTGAAGATTCTCTTCTTTGACAGCAACAGCCTATGGGTCTGCGCACGCAGGATGGAGCAAGGACGATTACATTGGCCGACATCGGAAGATGGGCGCGTGCAGTTGACTCTCGAAGAGTTTGCGCTGTTGATTGGCGGCATCGATCTGTCCGCAACGACGAAGCGGAAGTGGTACAGAAAGGCTGTTGCCGAAGAGAAGTCGATCTCGCAAACAGCCTCATAAATACTGGTGATTCAATGCCATAACCCTGATGTTGTTTGAGAGAATAGAAGCAGGATGAATCCCGCTTCCAAGTCGCTTCTTGCTGTTGTGCTTGATCCGGCTGCCGCCGCACTCATTGCACAGCTGAAGCAAACGATGAAGCAGGCGATCGCAGCCAAGGATCAGGTGATTGCGCTGTCCGAGCTGAAGATACGGAAGCTCGAAGAAGAGCTTCGCCTGGAACGTATCAAGAAGTACGGCCTGCGCAGTTAGAAGCTCAGCGATCTCCAGTTGCAGCTGCTCGACCTTGAGCCTGGCGCATCGAGCGATGATGTCCAGAGCGAGATCGAACGCGGTCCGCTGCCGGACGCGACCGCGAACAACGACACGACCGATAAGCAGCGGCGCGGACGCCAGAATCATCCCGGCCGCAACGAGCTGCCCGCGCATCTGAAACGTGTCGACAGGATGATTCCCTGCGCGTCCGAGCAGTGCAAGTGCGGCAGGTGCGGCGGCGATACCAGGGTGATCGGCTACGACATAACGGAAGTGCTCGACATGAAGCCGGTCGAGTTTTTTGTGACGCGCATCATGCGGGAGAAGCGTGCCTGTGTGCGCTGCATCAAGCAGGGTGTCGCCACCGCGCCGGTGCCGGTGCGCATCGCGCCCAGATCGATCTTTTCCGATGAAACCATCATCAGCTTTCTGGTCGGAAGTATGCCGACAGCGTCCCGTTGTATCGTCAACGCGCGATCCTGCTGCGCGATCTCGGCACCGATGTGGCGCTGAGCACGATCAACGATGCGGTGTTGCGTGTGGGCGAACTGCTGATCCCGATCGTCGGCGTCATGAAGTGCGAGCTGCTGGCCGGTCATTACATCCAGGCCGATGAAACCTATGTCGGAGTACAGACCGATGAGAAGAAAGGCTGCAATCATACCGGATACTTCTGGCAGTACAGCGCGCCGGGTAAGGGTGTGGTCTTCGACTTCAACATGACGCGGAGCAAAGACGTTCCAAAAGCCTTCCTCTAAGACTATGGCGGCATCCTTCACACCGACGGATACGCCTCCTATGAAAAAGATATCGGCGCCGAAGGCATGATCCACGCGTGCTGTATCGCGCACGCACGCAGAAAGTTTATCGAAGCCCTCAAGGTACAGACTAAGGCCAACGCCGGCGATCCTAAGTTGGAACGCGCCGTCGCGCTCATGGATCACTTGTTTGCGATCGACTGCGAGGCGCGCTAACAGCAGCCGTCGCCAGATGACCGCCATGCGCGGCGGCAGCAACATGCGCCGGCCATTCTGAGAGAGTTACATGCGCTGTTGCTTGAGATGCGGCAGGCCGGATCGATTCTGCCAGAGTCCGCCGCCGGTCAGGCGATCTCGTATACGTTGAATCGTTGGCAGAAGCTGACACGGTTCATCGAGCGTCCTGTGATCGAACTATCGACGAACTTGGCTGAGAACTCGATGAGACCGATTGCAATCGGTCGCCGCAACTGGCTGCACCTGGGAAGCCAGGAAGCGGGACCGAAGATAGCCGCCATCTTCTCGATCGTCGAGAGCTGCCGCAAACTGGACGTGCCCATTCGCAATATCTGGCCGACGTGCTGCCCGGCCTGGCCGACCGCTACATCCAGTCCCTGGCCGAGTTCACCCCAACCGCTTACGCAGCCAAAGCGGCAAAGTAGCCTATTCCGGGCCGCCTGGGGCCCGTCAACCATGGTGTTTGCCGGACGCACACGGATTCGCCGCTCGCGGCCTCTCTCCTGTAGAGTTGGCAGATGCCTGATGAAGCGGACCGAAATGAACGACAGATCAGTCGGCTCGGCAGTTTCATCGACGCCGTGTTCGCGATCGCTATCACACTTCCGGTTGTGCAGTTGACAGCACCTAAGGTCGGGGCAGGTGAGAATCTAGGAGCCGCCTATGCTCGCTTGCGGCCTGATCTAATTGCCTACATCCTCGGATTCATGGTTATTGGACTTTTCTGGAACTGTTCGCACTTTGGTGCGAAGCTTTTGGTAAAGTCCGATCAAGGGTTCAATCTGCTGACTCTTCTCTTCTTGGCGTCCGTAACCCTAACCCCATTTCCAGCACGGCCGTTTATTGAACATATTGCAGATCCGCCAAACGCTGGCGTCGCGGCAATGTTCTATGGACTCGCTCTCACTGCGCCAATCGCGATGTGGTTCTCGCGCTGGCTCTGGGGAGTGTTGCGCGGTCTCTATAACCCGGAGCTTCCGAAGAGCTATGTGCGAGCACTCACCATTCGATATGCCACTGCTCTAGCGGTCGCACTGTCCGGCGCGCTCATATTGGTGCTGACCAAGCATCCGAGAATCGGCCTCTCTACCGTGGCTGCATCGACGGCAAGCTTCCTCTTACCCCCGACCACCCTATTTGGATCTCGTCGAAGCTTGAAGAGGGCGAATCATGATGTTTCTAAGTCGGCGCGATATGCCGGCGCACTCGATAGCCTGCATCTTCCGCAAACGTGGCCTGGACCTAACTTTGAGCAGAAGCAACGCCGCTCATGCAAGCAAAGTGCCTGGGCGAATGTGTTCACAATTCCTTAGACTTTGAAACGACGCTAAACCACTCTACGCAGGCTCTGGGCCGGCGGTACGCCGAAAACACGCTTGAAGTGGCGAGTCAGGTGGCTCTGATCCGAGAAGCCCAACGTTGAAGCAACATCGACGATCGGTTCGCCGCGCTGCAGCATATTTTTGGCTCGTTCGATCCGTACCTGCAGCAGGTATTTGTGCGGCGGCAGGCCCAGCGCCTCGCGAAAACTGCGAAGCGCATGATACATACTCAGGTGGCCAACGTTGGCAAGCGCTTCAAGGCTGATCTGCTCTTCGGCGTGCGCGTGAATGTACTCACGCATGCGCGCGACACTGCCCGAAGGTGCCGTCGACGGGGTGGTGCACGCCTTCTCAGCGTGTCTCTGCGCGACGTGCTCTAGGACGTTAAGCATCCTGCATTCAAACTCGATTGCCTCGCAATGACCTTCCAGCTTCTTATGTAGCTCCAGTATCTTGTCGGCGAGTTGTGGATCGAGACGAAAGGCTTCTGTAAATCGGATAGGCGTTGCGGAGATCTGCAGGCTGAGCCGCTCAAAGAGTTCGTCCTGCAGGTAGAACATGCGGAACGACCAGCGCCGGCTATCAGCTGGGAACGGCGCGTGCACATCGCCGGGGTTGAACATAATTACCGTATCTGGTTGCAGCGTGTAGTTGCGGTCGCGATGCCAGGAGCGCATAACCCCGGACTGCATGGCACCGAAGGAGGCTTCGGAGTGGAAATGGCGAGTGAAGGAGTAGGCCTGGAAGTCTCCGCGAAAGAGTTCTGCGCCCGCCACCCGTTCATTCCGCCACAGCGTGCCCGTTTCATTCTTAGACAAGGCAGCGGCTGCGGCTGGATCCCAGGGCCGGTCCTCGTCATGCGGCATTGCTTTGGGGGCTGATTTCTCCATGCAAACTCACGCTTTGGGGGTTGCTTTGTCCATGCAAAATCAAGGGATATTACCGCAACTTCGTTCAATACTCTACCGCTCTATACCCCTGATCATCGGGATATGGAAACGATCAAGAAACTACCGCAGGTACCGGCGTCCTGGTTCGGGATCGTGCTTGGCCTGGCGGGGCTTGGACTCAGCTGGCGCGTTGCTCATCGAGTGTGGGGAATGCCAGCCTTGATTGGTGAGAGCATCCTGGGAATCTCCGCTATGGTCTGGGCAACGCTGCTCGGGCTTTTCGCAGTCAAGTGGATCCTTTTTAGGTGTGACGCTCACGCGGAACTTAAGGATGCCATCCAGTCCACCTATATCAGCCTGATTGGAATTGGAACCAATCTGATGGCTATCGGCCTGTACCCCTATAGCCAGCGCGGTGCGCTTGCTTTGTTTGTTCCGGCGACCCTGGTCTCCGTCACGCACGGCGTTTTCTTTACCAGCTTTGCGTGGAGCGGCGACAGGCACTCTAGTGCCACCACTGGATCGCTATACCTGCCGACTGTCGCGGGCTGCTTTGTCACAGGCACCGCCGCAGCAACGCTTGGGTACCATGGGCTGGCGCAACTTGCTTTTGGTGCCGGGATGTTCTCCCGGCTTTCGATTGAATCCGTCATCCTTCACCGGCTCTACGATAAGAGCGAGATGCCGCCAGAGCAACGCCCGAGCCTCGGCATCCAATTCGCCCCTGCGGCAGTCGCGGCAGTCACTTACTTGAGCATCCAGGGTGGCGTACCGGATCTGTTCAGCAAGGCATTGCTTGGGTACGCGATCCTGCAGGGCTTGGTGGTGGTGCGCCTGATCGGCTGGATCATGGTGTCGCCTTTGAATGTCAGGTACTGGGCATTCACCTTTGGTGCGGCGTCTTTATCGACCGCGTCCTGCCGCACGGTCGAACATGGTGAACAGGGAGCGCTGCGCATTCTTGCGCCAATCCTGTTTATCGCAGCCAACCTGATCGTTGCAGGGGTTTCTGCAGTGACGTTGAGTCAGTTGGTCAGGCATCTCCTTACATCTCGTCGAACTGAAAGGGTCTTCCGTGACCCGCGCTCTGCATGACCTGTCGCAAGCCGCTACAACTGCTTCTGATACGCAAGTGCAGTTCGTGGGCGGTCGTCGTGAGGACCAGACTGAATCGCTACGACTACCGTTGCCGCGTGCCGGGATGTGTGACGGGTACCTATAAAGCATCATCCCGCGTGTCTTACGCTTCAAGATGACTCCTTATGCGCTCTGCGACCTCTGTACTGGTCGGCATGAAGATCATCATCGTGAGGTCCTGCCGTCCGTCTACTCCGAAGATAGAAGCCTCGAAGTTAAGCGTTCCGAGAACCGGATGCCGGAGGTCCTTTGTGGCGTGCGCGGTGGCCGAAACATCGTTGTCCTGCCACATCGCTTTGAAGGCGGGACTGGAGCGCGAGAGCTCATCCACCATGGCAGCTACCTCGGCCATGGCACCCGCACGTGCCACGTCCGCACGAAAAGCGGCAACCGCCATCCGTGCCACGCCTTCCCAGTCGTAATAGAGAGTCTGCGCCTGAGGATCGAGGAAGACCATTCGTAGCGTATTGCGCTCGGGCAGGGCGAGCTCTGCGAAGTTCGGCCAAAGCACCGTCGCGGCATGATTCCAGGCCACAACATCCCACGTTGCGGTTTTGATGAATGCAGGCGCCGGACTGAGTTGGTCCAGCACACGCTGGACACGCGGCTCGATATCATCGGGCCGTTTGTAGCGGCTTTCGGGCGCTCTCCCCAAGCCAAACACAAAGAGATGTTCCCGCTCCGCATCGGTCAACAATAGCGCTCGTGCCAGCTTGTCGAGCACGTCGCTCGAGGGTGCGCCTCCCCGGCCTTGTTCCAGGCACACATACCAGGCTGAGCTGATGTTGGCTCGCTGGGCCACCTCTTCACGGCGGAGGCCGGGTGTCCTGCGTCGGGCTGAAGAGAAACCGAAAGATGCTGGATCGAGTTTTGCTCGCCGATCCTGAAGAAACCTACCCAACGCCTGGTCGGTCGCATCGTGAACCTTTACCATAGTAGTCAATATCATAGGATAAATCCTCGACTTTACTATGATCCCTGCTGCATCGATCATAAATTCCATGGTCTTTGGAGGACCAGAATGATGCGTGTATTTGTGACGGGAGCGACAGGATTCATCGGTTCGGAGCTGGTAAAAGATCTCATCAAAGCAGGGCATCAGGTGCGCGGACTGACCCGGAGCGATGCCGGCGCCGAGCAATTGAAGGCGGCGGCCGCTGAGCCGCATCGCGGGGACGTTGAGGATCTTGACAGCCTGCGCAGCGGAGCAACCGGCATGGATGCCGTGGCTCATTTGGCGTTCAGCCAGGATATGACGAAGTTTGCGCAGAGTGGCGCGGATGAGATCAAGGCGATTGAGACGTTGGGATCGGCCCTGGAACCGGGCAAGCTGCTCGTGGTGACGTCGGGAGTCGCCATCACCATCGGTGGTCCGGGCCACGTGCGCAAGGAGACGGACCCTGCAATCGATTCGCCGGACATTCCACGTAAGCCGGAGCAAACAGCGCAGGCTGTCGCGGAGCGGGGTGTGCACATCGGGATCGTACGAATGTCGCAGGTGCATGATACCCACAAGCAAGGGCTGGTGATGTTTTTGATTCAAATTGCGCGGGAGAAAGGCGTCTCGGCCTATGTGGGCGATGGCGCAAATCGATGGGCCGCGGCTCCCGTGAAGGATGTTGCGCACCTCTACCGGCTGGCTCTCGAGAAGACAGGACCCGGTGTGACGACGTATCACGCGGTTGAGGAAGAGGGCGTGTCGTTGCGCGAGATCGCGGAAGCGATCGGTAAGGGACTGAACGTGCCGGTTGTCTCGATCCCACAGGAAAAGGCCGCAGAACACTTTGGAATGTTTGGGTACTTTGCCGGGCTGGACATGCCCGCTTCAAGCGAATGGACGCGGAAGACTCTGGGATGGGAGCCAACCGGGCCAGGCATGATCGAAGACCTCACGAATATGCAGTATTGAGGAAGCCGTGAATACACGAACATCGCGATGCTTCAGCACAGAGAGGGCTCGGCGTGAGCCCTCCTCTGCGCAACAAGTTCGAAATCGGGCCAGCTCCGGCTAAAAAGGTTCCTCTATTTGAGTACGTCGCCGCTAATACGGGCGAACTGTGGTTGCCATAACGTAAAGAGGTAAATGCGTAAATGCATCAATGCGGAATGTCTCGGGCTCTTGGGTGCTGATTGGCTTTTGGCTGCATAGAGATTCGCATCCGGATCTCAACTGCGCTGGTATCATGCGGGGAAAAATTTATGAGGGGGTAATGCTCGCACAAGGGTATTTGCTGGGAATTGACATGGCGGGCACATACCAGACTTCAGCAATCGAGCTTGCATGGAGGCAGGACCTTACCGTCGCGATGGATTTAGGCGGCGACGCTAGCCCCGTCCTTCGCTGCCGCCTGACACAGCGCCACAGTCTCGTTTGTCTTGGTGACACATACTACAGTGGCTTGGAATTCCGGAAGACTCCGGTTCAATGCGAACCGCCAGTCCCGACTTCGAATGCATTTATTCAGCCAATGCCCTGCTATCCCTACAAAAGAGAATCACCGCCACCCCAGAAATGATGTACCTCGTCGCCTATTTCCATCAAGGAAAACCTCGCCCTGGCGGCTGATCCCGAGTAAGAAATTAGCAGGTACTGGGCGGGCCCAGATTGCGGCAATCCGCTGGATCTAAAAAGTTGAAGACGGATTGCCCCTGGTGACAGCAATGTTGGGTCTACCATCATGGAAGGCCTGGCTGTCTCCGTCTCAGCAACCTTACCGTACGATCTGGACCGTTTTCTGAAGAAACCCGAATCAGGTCCACATCGAAGCCGCTTGACCGTATACGCACCGTTCACTGCCACGACCACCACGCAGCCGTTCGCTGCCTTTGCCGAGCGATCGACAACTAAAGGTCGCCGTCCAGAAATGCCGGCACCCTTCATCGAGTCCACATCGACGCGCATGAGGAAGGTAGCAGCGAGGTTTTCTATAAGAACTCGGTCAGATCAAGCGGAGCTTCACGTAGGCCTCTGCAGGGCTTGGGAAGCCTGCGGGCAGTTTCCCATTGAAGTACGGTAACACCAGCGGCCACTCGACCAACTCTAAGCTCATTCGCTACCCAGGACAGGTAGCAGGATGAGCGAAGAAACAGCGAATATGTGGGCAGGACGAACCCTCGCTAAGTACACTAGAGCTGCGCTTTTAGCGGGGCTTCACAATGTGCGTTTGGTTAGAGCAGGGGCAAACCGAGGTTGCCAAAGCAACACGGCCCTGCGCGAACAGCTCTGATGGATCTTTCTGGATATACATCAAGAATTCCGGCCCCGCGACCGGAAGAAATACCGGCCTATCCGTTTGTAATGCCCATACCCATGTCAATGCGACTTTCGTCTTTTTCTTCGCTTACATTTCCCCGCCCCCGCCCTCGCCGGAGGTGTTCGGCACTCACATGCCGCGTTTCAACGCGGAAGTGTAAGAGCCAGCGCCTGGTCGGCGCCACTGAGATTCCTAACCGAACGGTAAGTAAGCAAACGGTTACCTATCGATCAAAATGGAGTGTGGGATAGCTCGTGTAGCCGGCGGCCCCTCCGCCATAGAAAGTCTCTGGGTCTGGCTCATTGAGAGCAGCTCCGAGTTGCAGCCGCACTGGTAGATCCGGGTTGGCCAGAAAGGCGCGGCCGTATGCGACAGCGTCGGCATGTCCGGTCCGTAATGCTTCCTGTCCCCTGGGCCCGTCATATCCGCCATTGACGACATAGAGACCTTTCCACAGCGTTCTAAGGTGAGCCGACATGGCGAGGTCCTCCTCGCTGCTACCTTTGCTGTTCTGCGCCGTTTCAACAAGATGAAGGTACCCAAGCTCATAGCTGTTGAGGCTGTCGACGGTGATAGAGAAGGTCTCGCGCGGGTTGTCGTCGGTCATATCGTTGAAACCGCCCGTCGGAGAGATTCGCACACCCACGTGCGCACGATCCCAGACCTCCAGGACTCGTTCCACTATTTCAGTGAGAAATCGGACTCGATTTGACGCAATACCTCCATACTCGTCCGTTCGCCGATTCGTTCCAGTTTTGAGAAATTGATCGACCAAGTATCCATTCGCCGCGTGAATCTCGACCCCGTCAAATCCGGCTTCTTTTGCGTTGGCGGCTGCTCGCCGATAATCATCGAAGGTCTTATTGATCCCGCTAGCCGTCAAGGCAACCGGCTCCGAAACCGGAGCCAGACCCGTGGCAATTAGAGTCTGGCTATTGGCACGGATTGCGGAGGGAGCTACTGGCTGTGCATTGTTCGGCAATAAGGACGTATGTGAGATCCGGCCGACATGCCACAATTGAAGGAAGATTCGGCCTCCACTCTGGTGAACTGCTTCCGTGACGCGCCTCCACCCTCGCACCTGTTCGGGGGAATGAATCCCTGGAGTATTGATGTAGCCTTTGCCCATGGGCGAGATTTGCGTAGCCTCGGTCACGATGAGGCCAGCCGAAGCGCGTTGCGAGTAATAAGTCGCCGCAAGTTCGCCGGGCACGCCATCTGCGCCGGCGCGGTTGCGCGTAAGGGGCGCCATAAAGATGCGATTTGCCAGGACCAAAGATCCAAGCTGAACCGGTTCGAAGAGATTCGCCATTCTGTGCTCCTGATGGCCCACGACGTGATGCGCTGCTGGTGATGAGTTCCATCCAGAAGGCGGTTGCTGTTTTCGCGTGCTGTAACCTGTGGTCCTAAACTCGATTCCTTACGCCGCAGCCAACGCGGCGTAGAACAACCATTCAAAAGATCGCTATCACTTCATGGTTGCGCGGGCGGCCTGCCCGATCACATCGACCACGACGTCCGGGAAAGTGATGGGGATGGCGTGCGATGAGTTCAGCTCGATGACGTGAGAGTGGGCACGATCGGCTTCGAACTTAAATTCTTGAACGGGAATCACGGGATCAAGCAACGGCCTGATTTGCCAACTCGGCTTACTCGTCCATGCAGCTGATGTCAGTGGCTCGTTGAGAGCTGCCAAGCTGATCGGGCGTTGTGTGGCGATCATCAGGGCGACCACGCTCTCAGGCACATCGGCAGCGACGAGATAGCGGTACTTGTCGGCCTTGACTTGGACATTCGTGCCGCTGGTTCCGTCGGGCAAGGTATATGGGGACAGTTCGACAGATGAGGCAAAGTCGCCACCCGGAAACCGTACGAGACAATCGTTTGCAGATTCCCCTACCCCAGGCATAGGGGAGCCGGCGTAGAGAAGGGCCTTGACCTTAGGGTCGTCCCCGGCCTGGCCGATGACAGCACCGCCGTAGGCATGGGAAACGAGGATCACGGGCCCCTCGATCGAGTCCAGCAGGCTTCGCAGGTAGGCAGCGTCGTGCGCCACCCCCCGCAAGGGATTGGAGAAGGCCTTGACCGGATAGCCGTCGCGCTGAAGTCCCTGGATCACTCCATGAGTCCAGAGCGACGAGTCTTCGAGAGCCCCGTGCACAAGCACGATCGTGGGCTTGGATAATTGGATATCCATTTTGATTCCTTTCCAGAAGTGTTGCTCGAAGTGTTGGGCCAAATGTTGCTTCGGGGGATGGGCGGCTGACGTATGCATTAAGCCAAGCCGCCCAGGATCGTCCTCTGTTTCCGTAATAAAGGGCCGCAGTAAGGGGTTACTTCTGGGCGACCACCTGAAGCTTAGAGACCTTCGGCGCAACGGAGAATAGCTCCTCCGCCTTCTCCACTAGCTCCTGTGCGGCCTCGCCGTTCAGATGGGTTTCGCGAGCAGCTTCATCGCCAAAGGTGTCGAAGATCCAATAGGCTCCAGGCTCACCTTCAATTTTCGCCGCGTGCCAAGACAGCGTTCCAGACTCTTTTCTTGCTAGCGAGGCCTCCTTCTCGAGAAATGCCTCGACTTCCGATTCCTTTCCCGGTTTCGCCTTCAACTCCACAAGCAACGCGAACTTAGCCATTTCGATCTCCCTTTCTTGAGCGGTGGTTTGGTTGATGGTTTCCGTCACTGCGAGGCTCTAGGCTTCCGACTTGAATGCCGGATCGAGTTCCGTATGGGAGATGTGATCCAGGTAATTGCTCATCGTCTTGAGAGCGACGCCTATCAGAACCTCAAGTACCTGCTCCTTTCTGTATCCGGCAGCAAGAAAGCTATCCATGACTTGCGCCCGCACGTGGCCGCGCTCAGCAACGATCTCCTTGGTGAGGGCGACGAGCGCGTCTAACTTCGGGTCGGAGACAGGCTGGTTGGACCTCACTGCGGATACTACGTCGGCCGGCACATGCAGGAAAGCCTTCAGCACCGTGCTGTGTGCTGCGGTGCAGTAACCGCAATGATTCACAACGCTGGCGGCGAGGAAGACGACTTGGCGTTCCGCTGCAGTGAATGTCCCCTTGTCGAATGTTTTTTCCAAACCTATGTAGCCTTCGAGCAAAGTAGGAGAGTTTGCAAAGACTCCAAAAAGGTTGGGAATGAACTTAAACGACTTCTGGACACCTTCCAGAAGCGGTCGAGACTTCTCAGGCGCGTTGTCCACACCTAGAGGTGAGAAGAGGGCTGTTTGCGTATTCATGTGCTGGTTCCCTTCATACGACTAATATAAAGACAGACACCTCTGTCTGTTTTAAGAGGAGTATAGACAGATATCTCTGTCCGCCGTCAAGATCAATTTGATGAACACACAAACCCAACCCGATCCACGACAGAGAATTCTGGACGTGGTCGACCGGCTCTTCTACACGGAAGGGGTCCGCGCGACCGGCACCGAGAAGATCATGTCCCTCGCCAAAGTCGCAAAGGCGACGTTTTACCATCATTTCGAAAGCAAGGACGCCCTGGTGCTCGCATACCTCGAAAACCGCGACCGAGCTCTTTGGGACTATCTTTCTCAGCCCACTCCCCCAAAGGACCTGCGTGAGGCCCTGACCAAATTCGAACAATATGCGAACCGGCCCGAAGTAGTCGGCTGCCCGTTCCTTCGTATCGCAACCGAGTTCCCAGATACCGCCCATCCGTTCCATCGCCTGGCGATCGAACACCAAAACAAAATTGTTGACTACCTGGCCGACTTGCTAAAGTCCTTAGTAACCGATAAGAGGGCTGCGGCGGCGGCGATCCTTGGCGTCATCGATGGAGCCTTCTCCATTCGAATGCTCTATGGGACCTCGAAGGAGGTTTTGATTGTCTCGCCCGCCGAGGCAGTGTTCAAGAGCTTTCAGAGCGCGGGAGCTCCGCGCCGCAGATGATTGGCTGGCGGTCGCAGCATACCGCAAAGAGCCAAGACTAATGTCGATAACGCTGCCGAAATGCGACTGACAAATCGCCGAGTAATGAAAGCCCGGTGACGCGAAGCGAAAATTTATGGCGTAAATGACTATCGATCAGGTGGTCGCTGAAGCTTCGATCAGAACCAGCCAGTGGTCCTGCTGCGAGGCGAGATAGTTGTTGAAGTTATAGCTCACCTGATGAATCGCATTTCGCCGGGCATCATCTGGGCTGGTCGCAATATCGTGCAGGATCATCAAGGTGCCGAGAATGCAGCCATTCGCACAAGCCGCCTCGATGACCGCTTGCTTCAGGGCTGCGAAAACGCTGTGGGCCTGACTCGTTCGCCTAACCTAGCAAGCGTTTCCGGTACGGAATGGGCCTGCTGAGGTGCACAAGGCCACGACTGCCATTAAGCTGCATTCGATTTCCCCTCAGGGGCTACTTTCCAGGCACGGCAGAGAACAGATAGACGAGTCCCTCCGTCAGGGTCGGATGGGTCACAATGAGGTCACGTAGAGCCGTATAGGGCAGCCCGGCGCTCATGGCCAGTTGGACAGGAGCCAGCAACTCACCCGCACTTGCTCCTAGAGCCGTGAATCCCAGAATGCGGTCGTCGTCGCCAATGAGAGCCTTGAAAAATCCTTCGGTCTCGCCGAGAGTGCGCGTGCGTAGCACGGCAGCCATGGGTAGTTTGGCTAGGCGATACGAGGTGCCTTGGCGCTTGGCATCATCTTCGCGCAAGCCAACGTGGGCGAGTTCGGGATCGGTAAACAGCGTATAGGGCAGCTGCCGCCCCGTGGTCACCCGGCTCTCGCCTTTGAGCGTTCGATAAACGATCCGATAGTCATCGTATGCAACGTGAGTGAAATATGGACTGCCGGCAGAATCCCCCACGGCATACACGCCGTCGGCCGTTGTTCGCAGTGAGGCGTCCACCCTGATGTGTCCGTTCGCGTTCAAGTGGATGCCGGCCTTGTCCAACCCGATCCCTTCGGTGTTTGGGGCGCGACCCGCCGCTGCAAGGATGTGTGTTGCCTTGACAACCTCCTCACCGGCTGCGCTCCTGATTCGTGCTTCAACGGTCTCTCCCGAGCGGCCGCTGACGGATTCCAGTGTGCTTCCCAAAAGGAACCGGATACCCTCCCCACCAAGCAGATGACCGAGCGTTGCAGAGACATCTTCGTCCTCGCGCGGTAACAAGCGCTCATTGCGATCAACGACCGTCACCCTAGAGCCGAAGCGCGCCATGGCCTGGGCAAACTCGAGCCCGACATAGCCCGCACCTATCACGAGCAGATGCTCAGGAAGGGTATCAAGCTCAAGCTCTTCCACATGCGTCATCGGCTGCGCCGCGCGCAAGCCAGGGATGTCAGGTACTGTAGCGCGCGATCCCGTATTCACGATAATGGTCTTTGCTGTGAGCAGCCGCGAGCCTCCGGCTTGGAGTTCCACGGATAACATGCGAGGGCCAACAAAAACGCCCTCGCCGCAGATGAATTCGACATGGTTGGCAGCGAAGCGCTTGTTGTGCACGTCCACGAGGCCATTGACCATCGCTCGCTTTCTGTCGCGAACGACCGTCATGTCAATACCGGGCGAAGGCAAGTTCATGCCGAATTCATTGAGCCTCTGTGCATACCACGCGACCTTAGCCGAGTGCACAATGTTCTTACTTGGAAGGCAGGCGATGTTGGGACAGGATCCGCCGATGTATCGCCGTTCAACGAGCGCTACACGCTTGCCGTCTCCCCCCAGTGTCCAGCTGAGATACTTGCCGGCCTCTCCGCTTCCAAGGATCAGAACGTCGAATTCTTCGGCCTGCGATCCTGTGCTATACGCCATCATGGCCCTCCACATTGCTATTTGTTGCGTTCGCCCTGTAACCTGACTTCGCCTCAAGCCCAGACATGCCGGTCGGCCCTCCGCACAGATGCGTGGTGCTCGCGAACTTACCTTGTCCGTCCAAGATCCTGTTCGTCGCTGAATAGCCAATGGTCATAGCGAGTACGAGGAGTGCCCCGGGAATCAGAGGGGGACTCGGGACCGGGATGTCGAAGTAGCGGCATCCTGCTCCCACCATGAAACTTAATACCATTCCAATGATGAGCTTCATCTGGCATCACTCCAGCGCGTATCTTGAACCGGAATCCTCGGTCCTCTGAGGACTCTACCGCGGAGTCGCAAGCGAGGCAATCACGTCTTTCCATTACGCCCAAACCTCTAATGGAAAGACATGATAGGCAACCGCCAAAGCTATATCTATTGTGATGGGCGGGGCGGGTGCTTCGTCTTGCCCACTTGAGCTTTGAAGGAATTCATCATGAAAGCTAACGCCGTTTTGTCCGATCCGGCCTCGGCCGTGCACTACAACACAACTCGCATCGGAGATGTCGATGTCTTCTACCGCGAAGCCGGCGCGAAAGACGCCCCCGTGCTCCTCTTGCTGCACGGCTTCCCAACCTCATCGAACATGTTCCGAAACCTGATTCCCCGCCTTGCAGGATCTTTCCACGTGGTTGCTCCCGATTATCCCGGCTATGGATTCAGTGGTATGCCGGACCGAAAAGAGTTCCCCTACACGTTCGAGAACATGACGAACATTGTCGAACAGTTGACTCTGAAGCTCGGCCTAGACAAGTACTCGCTTTACGTGATGGACTATGGCGCACCGATCGGCTATCGTCTAGCCATTCGGCACCCGGAGAAGGTTAGAGGCCTGGTCATCCAGAACGGCAATGCCTACGAGGAAGGACTTCTGGAGTTCTGGGATCCGATTAAGCAATACTGGGGCGAAGCAACGCACGAAAATCGCGCGGCTCTTGAGTACCTGACCAAGCCGGACGCAACCAAGTGGCAGTACCATAATGGCGTGGCTGACACGAGCCTGCTTGACCCGACGACCTGGACGCTCGATCAAGCCGGGATGGATCGGCCAGGCAATGCGGATATCCAGCTGGACATGCTCTATGACTACCGGACCAATGTTCCGCTGTACCCACAATTTCAGAAGTTCTTCCGCGAGTACCAACCTCCGGCCCTGATCGTGTGGGGCAAGAAGGACTACATCTTCCCGGCCGAGGGTGCGGCACCCTATAAGCGGGATCTGCCAAACGTTGAGACCCACCTGCTCGATACGGGTCATTTTGCTCTTGAAACCCACGGTGAGGAGATCGCCTCGCGCATCAAGGACTTCTTCGGGCAGCAACGTGGGTAACCAGCCGAGACCGTGGGTGGTACGTTAGCGGGCCACCCACGTGTCTGGAAGAAGCGAGGGTCTATGAGTTTTGGATCGCTCCTCTTCACGCCAGTCGTGAAGGAGCTTCAAGAGCGTTACGGCAGCCGACGGCAGTACGAAAGGATTGCCGCGTCCGAAACTCACGATGGCCTTTCGCCCTTTGAAGTCGAGTTTCTGTCAGAACGCGATCATTTTTACTGGGCGACCATAGGATCAACCGGATGGCCCTACGTGCAGCACCGCGGCGGGCCAAAGGGCTTTCTGAAGGTCGTCGACCATCACACTCTGGCATTTGCAGACTTCTCAGGAAATAAGCAGTTCATCAGTACTGGAAACCTGCTCACGGACAACAGGGTAGCGATGATCCTCGTTGATTACCCGCGACAAGCGCGCCTCAAAATCCTGGGGCGCGTCGAAGTTTTCGAAGGAGAGAAGGCTGCTCCCTGGATTCAGCGTGTGAAGGTCTCTGGATACAAGGCCACCATAGAGCGGGTCTTCGTCATTCACGTCGAGGCATACGACTGGAACTGCCCGCAACACATTACTCCGCGCTATACCGCTGAGGAAATCCATCACGCAGTCGCTGCGACTGAGGAAAAGATACGTGCTCTGGAAACGGAGAACGAAGCGTTGCGACAACAGCTTAGACATGCCAATGCAGAGGCTGCGTCCAAACGAACTCCCGATCCACCAGCGTCGAAAGGCCATCGGGCAAAGACATGACTACATGGGAACACCGCGGTGACCTGAATCGCGAGTTTTCACTACCGGTACGGCAGACATCACGGAGGAGCACAAGCAAATAACAAGGAGGAGAAATGGAAACGAATGACATGCAGAACACGTCGCGCCGCCGCTTTCTCACATCTGCAGGTGCATCTGCAGCCGCCACAATCTTCGTCTCGAATCTTTCCGCGCAGAGCCCCGAAAGCGGGGGAAGCGGCATTAATCCAGCGGAGACGAGCCAGCACTTAAGCCTTCACAGATCGGATACTGCGGTGGTGATCATCGACCCACAGAACGATGTTCTAAGCGAAAAAGGTCTCGCATGGCCGTTGCTGCACGAGAGCCTGAAGGAGAACAACACTGTCGAGAACATCGAGAAGCTCTTCAAGACGGCAAAGACGCACGACTATGAAGTATTCGTTTCACCACATTATTTCTTCCCAGAGGATAAGGGTTGGAAGTTCAACGGTCCCTTGGAGGAGGTCGAGGCCACAGAGGGAATGTTCGCGAGAAAGGGCCGTCTGGATATCAGTGGACTCAAGGGGGCGGGCGCAGATTGGCTAGAGCGCTATAAGCCTTATATTGAGGATGGGAAGACCATCGTCTGCTCGCCACACCGCGTTTGGGGACCAGAGACAAATGACCTCGTCCTTCAGTTGCGTAAGCGGAGCATCAGCAAGGTGATCCTGGGAGGCATGCTGGCCAATATGTGCGTCGAATCTCACCTGCGTGAGTTATTGGAGCAAGGGTTCGAGGTGGCCGTAGTGAAGGACGCTACCGCGGCTCCCAAGCACCCCCAGTGGGGCTACGGCTACACGGCTGCTTTGATCAATTACGCGTTCCTCGCCCACGCTGTCCTGACTACCGACGACGCTGTGAAAACTATGCAGCGTGGCTGATCCGATGTGATAGTCGCACATCCAACACCTCGATACGGAAGGTCGGAAAACAACGACATGAGCGTCAACGATATAAAAAATGCAGCGGAATTCGGACGGTTCGTATATTCCAACGGTCCAGGATACGACGAACCAACCGTTAGGGCAGCTTTCAGGAACGCCGTTCCCCTTAAGACGATCGCCATTTACTGCTACGATCCGCGGGCTGCAGAGATACCATCTGTCCTCGCCAAAGTCTTGCCCGATGAGATTTACCCAGGCGAGGTGATCTATGACGCAGCCGGCAAGAAGGTAGGCGGCACCGCGACAATCATGCCCGTGGTGGTCGCTGGAGGGAGGGCCATTGACGCCCTTCGATCCATCACGATCGGACATCACTTGTTTGGCGTGACCAACGTCGCGGTGGTACATCATACCAATTGCGGTACGAGCAGCTTCACCGCGCCTGGACTTATCAAGACATACCTTGCCGAGGAAGGCGAAGACATTTCGACGGTGTATGAGAAGGACAGTCTTGCTATTGCGAACCTTGCAGAGACCCTTGACCACGATGTAAAGCTTCTGCGTGCATCAGCCGGCATACCAAAGTCGGTCAATATTTACGGGTACGTGTTCAACATTGATACCGATGAATTCACGTTGCTCATTTCTGATCTCGGCACGAAACAGTAACGCCTCGCATGAATTGGTCACCCCTATGACGCCCGAGGCCGGTCGGTTCGAGGAGTCTTAGCCGGTACCCGATTGGTTTCTTCATCGCGCCTCGACCAAGCAGGTTGCAGCCCTTCGCGCAGTGGAACGTGATGGAGGAATCGGACACCGTTGCTATGGGCAGGCGGCGGTACAGTGGGTCTGTCTGAACCGTTACGCTTCTGCAGCAAAAATGATGGGGAACGTTACCTGTAACTCAGAGGTAGCAAGCGGCCAGGATCTGCCTGCTCTCGCCAGCACTACTGGCATTCAAGCCGATGAGGCTGTACTCTCATGCGTTTCGCCGCCACTCCAGTGGAGTAGCTCCGGTGATCTTCCGGAACATGCGGGTAAACTGGCTCGGGTCAGAGAAGCCGGTCCTCGCCGCGACGTCGGAAACGGTGGAACCTGGTACAAGGAGAAGGCGTTTCGCGCGTTGAACTCTCGTCTTTAGGATGTACTGATACGGGGTTTCACCCAAAGATTCCCGAAACGCCCTTGCAAAATGATAGCGACTTAGCGAATTCAGATTCGCCAGTTCCTCTAGTCGAATGTCTTCATGCAAATGGTCTTCTATGTAGGCGATGACTCTCTTGATATGGCGTTGAGAAAGACCTCCCCGAAGATGTGGGATCGACTTCGATAACTCTCCATATTTACGGACCAAAGCGACCGACAATGCCATGCTAAGGAGATCACCATATAAAGCGCCTGTGCCCCACCCGCTCGCCATTTCGCGATTCATCGCGTCTAGCAGAAGTCCGACTTGATCATCGCGAAACGACCATAGTAGTTTGAAGTCACATAGTCCCCTGAGGCCCATCTGTTCTGTAGCGTCTGCAAGCAACGCAGGTTCAAAAGCCGCAACTATCCTCTGAGTCGATCCGTGCCATATAACGCTGTCCCGGGTGCCAGCCGGCAATAACATCATGCTCCCAGGAACGGATCGTTCGCGTCCCGATCGGCCAGAGCATAACCAGTCCATATCGACCTGTCCGCCCGTCTGAAAATGCAGACACAGAGACTCGTGATCGTGGACGGGAATCTCGCATCCTGCGTGATGATGCTTCTCCAAAATCAGGCCACGCCAAGGCGAGCGCCGGCTGTCCAGGATCGGGCGTTGTTTGAACAAGGGAACCTGTTCTTTTCCGGCCCGGACAAACACACGTCTCTCTTCCGAATAGCCTGCCAACGTCAGTTCCTCTTTCCTCGTCCTGTTCAGCCTTTCTGATGCAATCGGTTGCTCCTCCATAACGATGAGTCCCCCACAACTAACAGCAATATTCCACTGGTTGCCGCATCATTCCACCGAATACCCCTTGAGTAGCTCTACATACCCGTTGGATGATGGGAGAACAACGGCATAGCCTTCGACCTCCTGTGAAATCAAGGGCACGACCACAGTGGCTATCCATATAAGACACCGCAGAGAGCGCCCGAGTCCAGGAGTAGTTTGGACGCTTCTCGGCGGAATGAGACGGATTGCAGTACACCTCTGAACGCAGATGCTTTGGCTCCCAGATGCTTTTCTCGGTAAGCGCGGCCATCGCGTGATGGCGCATGACCGCCGAGACCTCGGACACTCTGGGCAGTCCTGGAGGCGGGGATGATCTTGATACCTGTGCCGATGATCTCGCTGAACTCTTCGACAAGCTTGATCGAGGCGAAGTTAGTTCGGTACATCGGACTACGGCAACAAGAGGGTGAAGAAGGCTGTCTTGATCGGTGCGATCCCACCTGTGATGGCTCGCAGGATTGAGTGACCTTGGCTTGTGAAAGTAGAACGTGAGAACTCTCTAGAGGTCGAAAGCTATTCTTCCAACAAAGGCCGGCAGTATATGCAGATTCCGTCTCTTGTGCAGACTCATTCGCAATATCGTTGCTCTCCGGTGTCGCCGTATAGCAGAGACCGGATTAATCGCTCACCTGACGTGGCATATATGGTCGGAGCTAGCCCCGCCGTGCGTGAGGTTATACCGGGAATTAGTGAGGCGATAAAGGTGGAAGCGGTTTGCTTCGACTCAACCCGGGAGTTCTTGGAATGTAGCCGGGAAGAAGAGGCCTCTTGCCTCATCTTAAACTTGTGTCATCGGAATGAGGAGGGATTCCAGCTGCAATGCCGGTTAGCCGAAGAGGCTTACCCTCCGGTCATTTTTACTTGCTATCACGGCGATGTTCCTTCCGTCGTTCGAGCGCTGAAGTGCGGTCCGGTGGAGCTGTTGGCCTCACCGATCAGCCCTGCCGATTTGGAGGATGCAATCTTGTCCGCACTGTCTAGGGACCGAACACAGCGACGACAGAGGGCCGAGCGGGAAGATCTCCAACGGCGATATTCAATTCTGACGCCGCGCGAAAGGGAGGTGCTTCCCTTGATCGTTGGTGGGCTATTAAACAAACAAGCGGCGTCGGTCCTTGGGATTTCGGAAGTGACGCTTCAAATTCACCGAAGCCAAGTGGTGCGGAAAATGCAGGCTCACTCCATTGCGGATCTCGTCAGGATGGCAGCAAGTCTTCAAATCCCTTTCTGGACGGAGAATGACACGACCTCGGAAACCCTGCCGCAGCGATGCCCCTTTGCTACACCACACCATCGGCCGGTGCGAAGCCGGCACTGGCGGCGGTAGTTGAATTAATAAAGCGTAAGCTGGCAATAAAGCAGCGCGGAATGTTCTTCACCCGTCGGTTAGAAATCTTGGATTGAATCCCGGGCTGGCCCAACTCACGATGGGATATGGCAACGAGTCGAAACAAAATGGGCCATTTGATTCGAGGCAAACTCTAAAGGCCAGAAACACAATGCTTTGAGACCTCTGCGTCCTTCCCCTGTCGTCAGCATCAATGGACAATTTGCTCCTCGCCAAGTCTTTGCGCCACGCGTACACCGCAGGATGCAAATTCGCCATGATGGCTGCTGAAGCCGGAGGCGAGTCGCAGGCGAAATCTCCCCAATATGATCGCAGAGAAATCGAAAGAGAGCTCCCAGCTGAATGTGCCTCTGAAAGCCCTCTTGTTCTTCACCGATACTCCTGAAGGGCGTCAGGCAGGTATTGATTTTGTGAAGCGAATCAACAATCACACTGTCGATCCCGAGTATCCTGCATCGCAGGAAACGGTTCAGGCGCAGGCAAAGGCTTATAGCACCTGGGGGCTCACACCTGCGGATTACACACAGTTGGAAGCCATCAAGCAGCCCGTTCTCATTGTCAACGGCAATCAAGACTTGATCGCCCCTACCGTAAATTCGTATGTCCTTTATCAGCACATCCCTGAGGCGCAACTCAGCCTTTATACCGACCCCGGTCACGGCTCATTGTTCCAGCACTCCATGTCCTGCACGCGCTAAATTGCCATTTTGTTTACTCCTATGGTGGCACCACACGATCGCCCAAACATGCTCAGGGTGGACTCACGGCGCAGCAAGTGAGAAGAGCAACTGAGTTTCTCGATGCTCATCTAGACGCACACATTGACCTGCAGCAGGTGGCGGAAACTTGCGAATTTTCACTGAGTCATTTCGCCCGGGCCTTCAGGCAAACGTTCGGAAAGCCACCCTATCGGTGGTTGATCGAACGTCGGATTGATAAAGCTCAAGATCTGATTGCGAAATCCCGCCTGCCCATCGCGGATATCGCTATTCAATGCGGGTTTACGGATCAATCAGGGCTCAACCGCTCCTTCAAACGCATCCATGGGGTGACTCCAGGAACGTGGTGGCGGACGACCACTAAGAGGAAATAGCAACAAATCAGACATGTGTTGAAGATCTCGTCCATCTCTCAACCTTCGCTCGAACCCTGCCTCTGCATTGTTCGTATGCAATGAAGAGGCCGCGAGTTCGACGCGTCAGACGACCGGATCCTCCGCCTTGGCGCCTACGGAGGGAACGGCGCTTCATCAAAAAGCGGTAATATCTCGCTTTTGACGGTTTTCGCCTAGATGCTTTCGTATATCAAAAACATGCTCGAAAAATAGGACAGCGAATGTTGGACTGCCGCACAAGTGTGCGGAGATCAGCATGCGATTTGCACGGATTTCGAAAGAGCTGGAGCAGATCGCATCACGTGTCGCAGAAATTTCAGGACGAATTGAAACGTAACGGATAACGGCGAACACAGGATACCGCCAGATGGATTCTGATGTTATTAGGACGATTGGCCGGCGCCCCGCATCGCGACGAAATGTGAACAAGATTCGTTGGGCGCTGACTGATCTCTCCTAACACCGAGGGACTCTTTCTACGCGTACCTGAAGCCTATCCAGAGCAACAGGTTAGCCACGCAAGAGGGCGCTCCTTCATCTCTTCCCGCTGCCAGTCACACACTCAAACCGGTCTTACTGTTCGCCAAGAAATCTGTGGAACAGTATCCATTAACCGCTCGGGAATTGGTCGCTCTTCACGGGATGGATCGGGATGGGCCAAGGAGCGGCGCGGATTCCTCTACTTTCTCAGACCGGAACGGTACTTTCCTGCCAGCGCTTCATAAGGGTATTGCTTGGCAGAGACTTATCTGCCACTTTGTGCGAAGTCTCTACTCCTGCCACTGGTAAACCCGTTGGATCGAGCAGGCCTATCTGAGTCAAGACCGAAGCCTGATCCCAATAGATGTGCTCATGCGCAACTTTGTCGCCGACGAACTTAACTATTGCAACCATCGGGATTTCGACGGCGCGACCGGTCGGTGGAACTCCTGGCAGCAACCAATCGATCTCAGTGGTGTGGGTAAATTGACAGATGAATTCATCAACGATTGTGTCTTCTCCAACAGTACGGCTAATCGGTAGGAGACCAAAGTCGGGCGGGTTGACCGGAATAAAGTGGTCGGCGTAGAAGCGCTTAAGCTCTTCGTGTCCCACTCCACCGGTCATAGTGGGAATGTGGTTCACATAGGGTTCTGGCACCATCGTGGCCATGGTGGCATTCGCATCTCGAGTCTCAAATTCGCAGCGGCAGTGACCTTCCCAAAGTTCAACTAGATTCGGCTTTGACATACGCTCTTTCCCTGATCCCTGAAATTTACTTGGTAGTGAGCGGTCCAATAAAGACGACCGGGTCTTTGCGCTCTCAGTTTAACTCTCGTCGTAGGCTAGTTTGTTCTTAGACATAGCTCTCCTGAGGAGCGCCTAAGGCTAACTAAGCTGTCACCCGAGCATTGTAGCCGTCGATCCTTACTTTCTCGTAAATCGTACTCGATGAATAATCCCTGCACCCTCTTGAATTATAAGGAGCTGGTGAGGGTTTAGATCCTGGGATGGGCAGAGATTACCGCACTCCTTGTCCACCTCCACAATGGTGTGGCCAGACAGTCGACCAGGCGAGGCCCCAGAACCGCTCCGGCAAGATTGACGAGGCTGCGGCGCGTCAGATACTTGGACATGATTACCCTCAATATTCTGGTCTGAGTCGGCGCTACAAACCGGCAGATGCCGGCGGCCCGATAGACTCGCGGACGCGAAGTTCTGCTTCAAGCCTAAGAATCGTTTCAGGAGGGCTATCTTCGTTCGGCTTCCTCGTCATCTTGCGGATCAAAGCAGCCGCGGATTCTCTTCCGATGCGGTAACTAGGCTGAGCAATGCAACTGATCTGCGGGGAGAAGAGTGTTGCCCAGCTGAACCCGTCGGCTCCGACCACGAAATCGTCGAATCCGATCACGCTAACCTGGGCTGGACACCGCAGGTCCAGTTCCTTGAGCGCACGCATCAGCCCCAGGGTCATTTCATGGTTGTGAGAAAAAATGGCAGTAGGGGGAGTCGGGAGCTGCATCAGGCCGATAGCAGCTTTGTACCCTCCCTGCAGGTTGAAGCTGCCCGTCCTGACGTACTCTGCAGGCAATGGGAGACCGAACTCGGCGAGAGCATCACGAACCCCTTTCGCCCGCTCTTCGGTAGTGAGGACTCCCGGAATTCCGGCGATCATGGCGATACGCTTATGCCCCGCCTCAATTAAGCACAGTGTTCCCCGGCGGCTGGCGTCAACGTTGTCGACCATGACAACTGTGCCCAGGTACCCCGCGGGAAATCGGTCGAACAACACGATGGATAAATTAGGGTCGAGTCGCTCATAAGCGAGAGACTGAAGATTTGCTGGCGCTATGATGATTCCGTCAACGCGGCGCGAGATGAGAGTAGTAAGTTGCTTTTCCTCTTCCTCTTCATCTCCTCGCGAATCCGCAATGAGTATGGAATACTCGTTTTTCCTGGCTTCATCTTCAACTCCGCGAAGCACTTCAGCATAAAAGGGACTCGCAATCTGGGGCATTACCATGCCGAGTGCGTGCGACTTCTGGATGCGAAGACTGCGCGCAAGCATGTCGGGCTTGTAGTTCAGCATGCGGATGGCACGCCTGACACGGACCGTCAGTTCCTCACTGACAATCGTCTTACCATTGACCACGGCAGAGACCGTGGCAACAGAAACTCCGGCCAGTCGCCCCACATCCCGCATCGTTGTTCGGCTTACTTTTCGGAAAGGCGCCATTCTAATCGATTCGAGAGGGAAACCTAGTCTAGCAAACTTCCGTCTCGTGACAAGCTTCTTCCGTGTGACAGCGGTGCCAAGAAAGAAAGCCCCGGGGCGTTGGTACCCTCACCAGGTAGAAAAAGCCACCACCCGCGGGCGGGAAGAAGACCCATCGACCTGATCCGTCTCCAGAACGAGTTCGAGGTTCTTTTCCGCCCAATCCCTGGGCAGGCCGGCGGTGACCTTCCGAAGTGTTTCTTCGTTGCATAGAGTTCGTTCGGCAGCTTCTGTGCCTACCATACCGGTTCCGCCAATAATGACTATCGGTTGACTGGTCTTTGAACTGAGCAGTCGGGCAACGATTGCGAAATCCCTGCTCCCAAGCCTTCCTTGCGGCTCGGGGCGCCAGGTGCGGGCAGGATTCGATTTGTCCTCGATCAACGCAAGATCTCCTTCTTCCTTGAATCGATACGGAAGATCAGAGCTCATCTTTAGCGTCCATGAATTATTGAAGGCGCCGATCAGCACGGCCGGAGAGCTTCGCAGATCAGCAAACGTCAGGTCTCTGCCGATTCTGGCCTGACTATCTTGATCCAGCCGCGCGAGCACCTTGGATACGTCAGCGAGTGCATAAGCGTCGTCTTTGTTTACGTAATATTCGACTAAGGGTGTGATATTCCTGCCCTTGATAAGCACGTCAGGATCCAGCGTGACGGGCACCGTATTCATCAGGAGTTGTGAGTCGTCGCCACTTGATTGAGGCGGCCTAGACCTCCTGGCCACATCAGAACTGAGCGCGTAGCTGACGGGTGAAGGTAGACAGATGAGCACTGGATTGTGCGCTGAAAAAAGCGGCCTCCAAAACCGTCGCAAAGAAGAGCTTGGACGCAATCCAACAGCGACAAACACGGCGGCGATGGCGGCTGAAACGACCAGCAATACTATCGGCCAGTTCCACAATTTCCTCTGCCGCTCGACAACGACCCGTTGAGAACTCTGCTCTGCCTCTACCTCTGCTTCTACCTGAGCCGGTGCGGATGATTCGACATCCGTGGAAGCTGGTTTTGCTGGTGCATCAAAATGGGGAAGGTACGAACCGAGGGGAAGATCAATCCTAACGACCGGAGCGGGATTTTCGGCATAATACTTGAGCAACCTCCTCCTGACCTCACCCGCCTTCACGCGCACTACTGGATCGTCTCCGGTGACGTAGGTCGGCGACCTATGGTAAAGGCTGACGCCGATTGAGCGCTCCTTGAGCGCTTCGCCGTTTCCTTCGAGAGTCTCATGGACCACATGTGAGAGGAATTCGCGCGCTCGTGGGCTGGTCCGGAAAGCCGTGCTATCGAGGATCGTTTGGAGTTCCGAGAGGATCTCGTTCTTGAAAGCATCTTTGCCGAACCGCGCATGAGCGGCTCCAGGCTCTCTCGGTGATGTCATGCCGTCCCCACAACCAACGTAACGATATTAACAGACCCACAAACGGGTTCGAGAGAGAGGCAATACCTGCGTATAGCCACGCGACACAAGTATCTCAAACAAAAAGATTTGATTCAGAATTTTGCTATCGATACTGTATCGTACCTCGTCGGCTCCTAGACACTCCGAATCGTTTAGATATAAAAACCGCTTTGCAATAAGGACGTGTCGCCTTTGGTGGTCAAAGCCCTCCCTCATCGGGAATAGGACTCAACAATGCACACGATTCTGAGATTGGGACGACCAGGAAGCTTTAGGAGCAGGCCATGTGCAGACGCGTATTTCTTAATTTTTTCATGCTCTTATTGAGCATCGGATTGACTCATTACTGCCTCGGACAAGGTGGTCGCGGAACAATCAACGGGACAGTCGTGGATCAATCCGGCGCAAGTGTTCCTGGGGCTCATATTGTCATTCGAAATCTCGATACCGGTCAGATCCGAGAGGTGATCGCTGGCGACAATGGGCAGTACAACGCGCCGTATCTTCCAATTGGCCGGTTCTCCATTTCTGCGGATCATCCCGGCTTTGCTGCGACCACCCAGGATGGCATGACTCTCACTGCTGATCAGGTCGCGACTGTGAACCTCTCACTCTCCGTCGGCCAGACTGAGGAAAAGGTCGAGGTCACGGCAAATCAGTTGCAGATCAACACCACGAGCGCGACCTTGAGCCAGGTCATCGACTCCACTCAGATTAATGAACTTCCCCTCAACGGCCGAAACCCCGCGACGTTGGCCTTCCTCGTCCCCGGTGGCACGAATGGAGCGGGGAGTGGCGCCATTCAAATCGCTGGTCAGGGAGCAGGATTCCCCAACGAGACGGGAGCGTCGATTAACGGCAGCCGAATGGGCGGGATTTACTATACCCTCGATGGCGTCTACAACATGGACAGCTATCTCCAGACGGCCAACCCATTCCCGAATCCCGATGCTACCCAGGAGTTCCGGGTCCTCACCAACAATTTCGGCGCGCAGTACGGTTTCGCTTCCAACGCCGTCGTCAGCGTAGTGACCAAATCCGGGACCAACCAATGGCACGGCGGGGTCTTCGAATTCGCGCGGAACGACTTCTTCGACGCCAAGGACTACTTCTCCGGCGTCAAGGACGGCCTCACCAGGAACCAGTTCGGCGGTTCGCTCGGGGGCCCCATCAAGAAAGACAAGGACTTCATCTTCGGCAATTACCAACAAACGCGGGAGAGCCAGGTCAATAACAGCTCCTCCTCATATGTTCCAAACGCAAAGATGCTTACTGGAGACTTCAGCGACCTTCTCTCCGGCCCGAGCCCGGTCCAACTGCATGATCCCCAGGGAAATCCCTACGTCAACAACCAGATTCCGACCGGCCTGTTCAGCAATACCGCTTTGAATATCGAAAAGCACATTTCGCAAACCACCAACCCGACCGGGTTGGTGTACATCGCCGGGCTTCCGACGACGGATACCTACAACGAGTTCACGATTCGCAACGACTGGAGCCCGAATATCCGTAACCATGTGACCGGCCGGGTGTTCTACGACAAGTACGACCAGCCCGCAGCATCCGGGGACAATTTCCTCGCGACCAGCGACGGCTGGCCGGCGGAAAACACGAACTACGTCGGGACGTGGACTTTCATCGCGACGCCGAAGCTGGTGAACAACTTCAGCTTCGGGTATGACCGGCTGAACAGTTCCGCCAACAGCGGCATCAATCAGAGCTGGAGCCAACTGGGCGCCAACATCCAGACGGCCGATCCGAACGCGACGATCTTCGTCAATTGGGGGGGCACCGGTTTCAGCTGGTTCGAACAAAACATCAAGCAGAACCGGCACGATTTCGACATCGCCGACAGCCTCTCAATCACCGCGGGCAGGCATGACATCGTTGCCGGCGTCGATGTGCTCAACAGCTACTCGCTCGAACAAGCCTCATGGCTGGCGGATCCATTGGTGTTGGTCAATGGCTCGGTCACGGGCAGCTTCTTCTCCGACTTTCTGCTGGGCGAGCTGAATACGTTCGAGCAGGGCGGTGGCGAGTACAACGTCGTTCACAGCACCGAGCCCGACGCATTTGTCCAGGATACGATCCACCTCAAGCCCAATTTGACTCTCTCCCTCGGGGTCCGCTACGAGCCGTGGGCCGCTCCGAAGACCGATCCGGACGGTCGTATCGTGGACTTTGTGGCGGGTCAGCAGAGCACCGTATTTCCGAATGCTCCCGCGGGCATGCTCTTCATCGGCGACAAAGGCATTCCCGATGGCGGCTACAGCAGCGAGTATGCCAACTTCAGCCCGCGAATCGGCATAGCCTGGCAGCCGCCGTTGCTGAAGAACACGTCGGTGCGGGCCGCCTTCGGCCGCTTCCATGTTCCGTATGCGCTCACCTACTACAACCATATCGGCGACAACGCTCCGTTTAGCCCGACGTACAATCTGACGCAATCTTCCGTGGCGCCCGGCACCAACCTGCTTCTGGATGACCCGTACAAGAACTACACGCCGACGGGCGGCGTATCGCCCTTTCCGCCATTCTCGAAGTCGGGCTTCAACCCTCCTTCCAACGTGGCGTTTGTGACTCCGGTGAATGTGCAGGCGGCTTTCAATCCCAAATTCCGGCTACCCTGGCAACAGAGTTGGAACCTCTCGATCGAGCATCAGTTTCCCGCGGGCATTCTCGGGACGGTTGCTTATGTGGGCAGTCAGGCCTATCACCTGGCGGTGCCCAACGATCAGAATCCCGGCATCTACGCGGACGGTGGGGCGCGAACGACCTTACCCGAGTTCAGTTCGATCGAGCTCTACGAGTCGCGCGGCGTCTCGAGCTATCACGCGCTTCAAATCAGCGCTCAAAAGAACTTTGCTCATAATTTCCAGTTCATCTCCAATTACACCTGGTCGAAGACTTTGGATGAAGGGTCTCAGAGCGACCTCTCGAGCGGTCAGGGGCAGAGCGACCCGTTCAACTTGAGTCATGACTACGGGATCTCCAAGCTCAATGTGCCTTTCATCTGGTCCAACACACTGGTGGCGGAAACCCCCTCTTTCAAGGGGAAGAATGCATTGATTCGTTACGGGCTGGGCTCGTGGGAGCTCTCGGGAGTGGGGACGGTAACCGCTGGCTCGCCGTTCAGCGTCGCCGGCGGGAACGGAAGTAATAATTCCAAGTCGCAGCAGAACTCCGACCGCGCCGATGTGACCGGACAGCCCTTCGAGGTGAAGCAAGGATCGAAGTCTCATTGGCTGCAGCAGTACTTCAATCCGGCGGCCTTCGCGATCAACGCCCCAGGTACCTTTGGCACGTCAGGCCGGAATCTTCTTCGGGCTCCGCGGCGGGACAACATCGACATGATGCTGGCGAAGAACTTCCGGTTCGGCGAAGTGGATAATCTCCAATTCCGCTGGGAGATGTTCAACGCGACGAATACTCCGGCGTTCGGCGCTCCCACGGCCGACCCCTCAAGCTCCGCCGAGGGCCAGATTGTCAGCACCATCAATTCGGCGCGCATTATGCAATTTGGCGCCAAATTCAACTTTTAACCGGCTCCTCCTTCACAGCCAACGATAACGACCCGGGCCCATGCTTTTCATGGGCCCTGGGTCTACACTCCGGTTAAGCTTATGGCTCTCTCAATAGGATCCCTGCACAACCGACCGATTCCACACGAATCGAACTAAACGGTGGCGATCTTTCCAGGAGGACGCTAGCGACTGACTTCCGATGATTTTGCCGACGCTCCCAATTCGCTCGTCTCGATGCCCGCTCAACCGCCGGCTTGCGCACGGAAAGAATGCGCGCTCGGCCCGGGTGTATCTTCTCTCTTCTGTGGCCGGTTTACTTATGCTGTCTCTGCCAGTGTCGGTTGCGCTTTCCGCTTCCCATTGGGCGACAAGCTCACAGGCCCGGCGACCAGCCAGCGGACATCCGGCGGCTCAAACGAAGTCTGGCGTCAGTCCCGAGAAGATCCCGGTCTATCGCAATACATCAGCGGACGTAAGGTATGTCGGCTCGGCGGCGTGCAAGAGCTGTCATCGATCCGAGTATGAACATTACCTGCAAACTCCGCACGGACAGGCAGCCACACTGCCTGAAGGCCGCCCTGAACTGAGGAACCTTCCGGCCGCGGGCGACACCATCTGCCCCGACGGCGGCGTGCATTGCTTCCGCGTCTTTCCTGACAAAGGAGGCTACTTCATGAGCCAGTTCGACCGTGGGGCGAACGGGACAGAGTTACACGTCGAGGTTGAAAAGATAGCATTTGCTCTTGGAAAGCCGCTGATGGCGACCGGATATTTGATTCAGCGGGGGAGTTATCTCTTTGAAGCTCCACTTACCTTCTACTCGGCGCCAGGCCCGGAACATACGAACGGGTGGGCTTTGTCTCCGGGTTACGACAAGGACTCGCTCGGCTTTACCCGTCCGGTCGTGGACTCCTGTATCACTTGTCATGTCGGCCGGCCTCGTCCTACCGATGCTGCCAGCAACCTCTACAAGTCGCCGCCATTCGAGGAGCTATCCATCGGTTGTGAGAGCTGTCACGGTCCGGGGGGCCTTCATGTCGAGGAGCGTCAAGAGCGGAGATCCGGCCCAGCAGCGATCGATACGTCCATCGTCAATCCCCGACACCTCACGACGCAGCTTGCCGACGAGACGTGCATGTATTGCCATGAACTGGGTGAAGCTCGGGTGCCTCAGCCGGGAAAGAGTTTTCAGGATTACCGCCCCGGCGTGCCGCTTCTGCGTACTGAAGCCATCTTCAAATCGAAGCTCCTGTTTGGCTGGAACTTAGAGGAATGGTCGGACGAGATGGCGGCCAGCGCGTGTTACCGGTTCAGCAAAGGAGCGATGCGCTGCTCCACCTGCCACGACGCGCACTTTACTCCCTCCGCCCAGGAGGCGCCGTCCTTCTATCGCGCGAAATGCCTCACCTGCCATCAATCCTCAAGCTGCACGCTGCCCTTCTCTGAGCGGCAGCACACGCAGCCGGTCGATAACTGCATCACCTGTCACATGCCCAAGCATGTAGCTCCCAAGCTGGTAAAAGTTGGTGGCGAGGGCACATCGCATCGAATTACTAAAACCGAAGATGAGCCGATTCCGCAGGTCGACGCTCCACAGACATCTCCAAGCGCGGCCTCGGGGATGATCCTCATCGATAGCGATGGCGCCGACGCGCAGAAGCGCCTCAGTCCGATCGTTTTGCTGAAAGCCTACCAGGGAGTCCTGGCCCACGACGACAAGAATGACCTGGCTGAACGTTACGAATCGCTCCTTCAAACTATGTCGAGCGACAAGGACGACGCATCGGTATTCAGCGCACTGGCGAGCTCTGAGTTGGCGAAGCACACGGACGAAGGCAATCGCATGGCGATCCACGATCTGTCGGAGGCGATCCGCCTGCATTCCGATTCTCCCCGGGATTACATGCTGCTCTCGGAGCTGGACTATCGTGCAAGTGACCTTAACTCGGCGATCACGACGCTCACCACAGCTCTCGCACAATTCCCCTATGTTCCCACACCCTATGAAAATCTTGCGGTTTGCTATCTGCGCTCGGGGCAGTCGTCGAAAGCCTCCGAGATCATTCATCGCGGGCTGGAAATCTTTCCATCCGATAGAAACCTTCTTCTTCTAGATCAACGAATACATCCTTAGGAAAGCTTTGATTGAATGGACAAACTTCCCTCCGCGGCTGAAGCCGCATTCATTCTGTTCAATTTGTGGCACGACTGAAGTCGGTCCCTTCAGGCGTTGGACTTAAGCAGAGCTTCCTTAGGGCGGAGTAACTCCATTCCTATAAGTACTTACCGTGCACTTTGAGTTTTCACCAGCACTTTATCTAGAGGAGCGAATGACTTATTTCCGCAGAATCCAAGGGCGAATAGCCTGCAAGCTCTTCCTTCATCTCGCCACGATGTCGCTTACTTTGATCTCAAGCGCGGAGACGCAGCAGAGTGTGGCCCACGCCAAATGGCCTGGTCCGGGACAGCTCTTCGTTGGAGCCTGCTACCAGCCCGTCGACCGTTCACCTGAAGAGATCGATCAGGATATCGCCTTGATGAAAGGCGCCGGCTTCAACGTAGTCCGCATGGGCGATCTTTCATGGGATTCTTTTGAGCCGGCGGAGGGTCAGTTCAACTTCGAATGGTTCGACAGAATCATCGACAAAATGCAAGCCGCCGGAATCCATGTGATTCTGGATATTCCGGGGCCGCCTGCTCCGATCTGGCTTCACCGCGCCTATCCCGGTGTCGATATCGTCAATCAGTCCGGCGACCGCGTTCCTCCCGCCGAGCGCTACATGGACGATATCTCCGATCCGGACTACCGTCGCGAAGTTGCTATCCTGGGCGAGGCGATGATGAAGCGCTATGCTCGTCATCCCGCCTTGATCGCCGTTGGATACGACAACGAGATCGGCAATGGGTACATGTCGTATTCTCCCGCGGACCGGTTGCGCTTTATCGGGTGGCTCAAGAACAAGTACGGCTCCATCGACGCGCTCAACAAGGCATGGGCGACGCAACGCTGGTCCCGCCGCCTGGCGAGCTTCGATGATGTCGACCTTCCGTTGGCAGACGGTCCCGGGCCTTCGGAGCGCTTCCTCGATCTGCACAGATTCTGGTCCGACACCACGGTTTCTCTCCTAGCAGGCCTTGACCAAGAGCGAAGGCGGATCGCTCCCGATCTTCCGGCGATCTCGAATCTCTGGGACAATGCTCCCCGCAGAGGCTTCGACTATCTCAGCACCTATAAGTCATACGTATCGTACGGCGCGGAGGGCTTTTATCCGGGAGACCCGGTCAGTGGGGCTTTCGGAGCGACCATGGTCAAAGGAGATCTACCGACGCCGATCTGGTTCAACGAATTTACGGCGGGGGGCGGCGGCTTCTATGGCACGCCCGGGCGAAGCCGCATGTACGCGTACCTCGGTCTCCTGCTCGGTTCGCAAGCCACACTCGCCTGGACCTTCAACAGTCATCTCGGTGGCGAGGAACAGGCATTGTTCGGCCTGATCGACCATGACAATACCCCGTCTTGGAAGCTCGACGAGTTCGCGCACATTGCCAGCGACTTCAAGCGGCTGCAGACGCTTGGCTTCCCTCGCTATCCTCGTCCCGAGGTGGCGATCGCATACTCGTTCGCCTCCTTTGTCGACTCCCATCCCAACGGGCCGTCCAACACCACGCTGCAATACTTCAAATACCCCTATACAGACCAGGTGCAGGGGGCCTTCGCGCCGCTCTTCCGAGACAACATGGATGTCAGCATCATCAACGTCGGCCATGCCGATCTGACTCCTTACAAACTCGTCGTCGTGCCCGCGGATTTTGTTATGGACGAGGCCAGCGCGACCGCCCTGCGAGAGTATGTGCGCGCAGGCGGCGCGGTGCTTATGACCGCGTTCTCCGCCAAGGTGGATGAACATGGCCAATGGTTTAACACGCCGCTCCCGGGCCGCTTGAGCGACGTGTTCGGTATCAAGGTGAATGCTTTTTACGAGACACCAAAACCTCTCAGCTATGAACTGGACGGAAAGAGCTACCAGACCGATGTTCGCTTTTACGAAGTGCCTGAACCGTCCACAGCGACTACGCTCGCACGCTTCAAGGACCTTCCGGCCGATGTGCCGGCCATCACGATCAATCAGTTCGGAAAGGGCAAGGCGCTTTATATCGCGATGCCAGCCAGCGACAAAGTCATGCAGCCGATCTTGAACCAGCTGATCGCGACCCTTAGTCTTCATCGGGGGCCCGAAACCCCGGAAGGTGTCTATGCCCGAAGCGTGCAGGGCCGGACCCTGTATGTGAACAGCACTGCCTCCTCGCAGAGCATTCCTCTACCGGGTTTGTTCCATGCCACTCTCTCAGACCGCGACATGCATGACACTCTTCAGCTGAAGTCGTTTGAAGTGGAACTAGTCCAAACAAAAAATAATGACGCGCTAATGCAGGCCAAACCTAATGCAGGCCAAACAAAGATCGGCGAATGACATGAAACGATTCCAGATAAAAAGCAGGAGCTTGATCGAGGCGGCAGTTTTGTCTACGGCGTTGTTCGCCGGCGGCCAGGTGTCGAGCGGCACAGACCATTCCCCTCAAGCCCCCATCCCTTACTCGACTTTGCAGCACCTGTTGAGCACGGATTCCTCCGCGACGATAGTAGAGAAAGCTGCCAAGGTTCTGCCGCGTCAAAACCAGACAGAATGGATGCGACTCGAACGAACGTTCTTCATTCACTTTGGACCCAATACATTTCGCGAGGTCGAATGGGGCACAGGCCGTGAAGATCCGCGGGTATTCAATCCGACCCAGTTGGACGCCGACCAGTGGATGCGCGCCGTCAAGGACGGCGGCGGCAAGATGGTGGTCTTGGTCTGTAAGCACCATGACGGCTTGAGCTTGTGGCCCACTCGATACTCCAGGCACTCGGTTGCGGAAAGTCCATGGCGCGACGGTAGCGGCAACCTTGTACGCGAAGTTGCCGATGCCGCGCGGAAGTATGGGATCGAGCTAGGTGTCTATCTCTCGCCCGCCGATCTATACCAGTTAAGAACCAATCCAACCAATCCGGATGGCTACTACGGAGATAACAGCCGTAAGGTGGCATCGACCATACCGACCAATCCAGCCAGCTTTAAAGCGGACCCATCAAGAGCACGCAAGATAGTCGCAGGCGGCCCTCAGTTCCGCTATGACGTCGATGACTACAACCGCTATTTCTTGAACCAGCTCTATGAACTGCTTACCGAGTATGGCCCAATCCGCGAAGTATGGTTCGATGGGGCGAATCCGGATCCCAGTGTTCATGAGGAGTATGACTACAACGCCTGGTACAGCATGATACGCAAGCTGCAGCCCAAAGCTATCATCTTCGGTAAAGGCCCAGATGGACGATGGGTGGGCAATGAAGGTGGTATAGGCAGAACCACCGAATGGAGCGTCATCCCACTACCTGCTCCGCCCGACGAGTTCCGCTGGCCCGATATGAGAGACAAGGATCTCGGCAGCGGCGACAAACTTACGCCTGGCTCCTACTTATGGTGGTACCCAGCCGAGACCAACGTTCCTATTCTGCATGGGTGGTTCTGGGCCCCGCAAAAACCATCACGGACTGCGGCCGAGTTGATCGACATCTACTATCAATCCGTTGGTCGTAACAGCAACTGGATCCTGAATATCTCTCCAGACAACCGCGGGTTAATACCCGATCTTCAGGTGGCCCATCTGAAGCTGATGAATCAAGTCATCGACAAAACCTTTGCAAACAATCTCGCCAATGGAGGGACCATAGCCGCTGATAGCTCAAACGGCGATCATCCCCCCGCTCACATCCTGGATGGCGATCTGGATACGTGGTGGGAAGCGACTGCTGGCAAAACTGCGGCGTCGCTGACTTTGACTCTTCCTGCTCCAGTCACCTTCGATGTCATGTCCCTCCAGGAGGCGGTCGACCACCGCAGTCAGCGGGTAGAGTCTTTCAGCGCGACATTTGGGATGGCTCCAGCTGGAAGCAGATGGACGAGCAAACCACCATCGGTCACAAGCGCTTGTTGAGGTGGGACACGCCTGTAACCACCGATCGCGTTCGAGTACGGATTACAGGATCCCGTTTAGAGCCTACTCTGGCAGAGCTTGGTCTGTTCAAGCAGGCCTCCTATGTAGGCGCTCCAGTCATTTCCAACCGCAGCCCCGAAGGATTCGTAAGTATTAGCAGCCCCCAAAATCTGCCGGTGGTTTATACCTTGGACGGCACCATACCAACCGCAAAGTCTCACCTCTACACCGCGTCCATTCCTCTGTCGAGGGGCGGCACCGTGCAGGCTGCCTGCCTCACATCTCAAGGCACAGTTGGGATGGTCGCCTCTCGACGCTTTGCCGGCTTGGCCGCTAACGGCTGGAAGGTTGTAGGGACGAACTCATCGGCGCAGAACGCGATCGACGGCAGTCCAGAGACATTCTGGATGAGCTCCAAAAGTTCAGAAACACCGCCGCAGATCACGATCGACATGGGCAGCGTCCAAAACATCGCCGGATTTGCCTATCTACCACATACCGGAACCCACATAGGCCTCATATCAAAGTACCGTTTTGAGACAAGCACGGACGGCCAACGCTGGACAACGGATGTGAGCGATGGTCGCTTTGACAACATACAAAACAATCCCGAGCTTCAGGAAGTGAAATTCGCTCCGGTCAAAGCACGATTCTTTCGCCTTACTGTTAATGAAGATGTAGGCAAGTCTGGGACGATGAGTATAGCGGAGATTTCGGTTCTCCCTGATGCTGCAACTTACTAACGCTGCTCGGTCTCGGCAGCCCGCATTCAGAGAAGAGCCGTTACAAGAATCGCCAGCAACTCAGTTAGGGAGATTGCTCCCTATTTCTGCCGGCTTGCGTCCTCGCCCGCCAGCCATCACCTTGCCGACGGACACCACTGCCGGGTCGAAGCCTTTGATAGCCATTGCCGCCACCTGAAAGGTGGCCGTTGTCGGACCCGCCGAGGTTTTGTCCGAAGCGCTTCGGTACAGATCCAGGAAAGCAGCAGTCGAGGGCGATTGCCGAACGGAAGCTTGTTGTCGCCCCCTGGCGATTAGAACGAGCTTGTAGGGGCCTATTTTGTCGCTTGTATTGCAGTTGGTCGCCTGGGTCCGTCCGCGGGAGCGAACAGAGGGTCAGCATCCTGGCCACGACGCCGATGTCCGGACAGGCCTCTTGAGGAGTTTTGCCAAGACTGCTGATCTGTTTCCGTCGTGTGTAATGATGCCGGTTCTGGCTCGATGTTCCAACACGCTGGGGTGTGGATTGAAAAATCTCGGGAATTTGCGGAAGGAGGACGGAAAGACGAGTCAGTTCCCCAAAGCCCGTGAGGCCTCTTTATCAGCCATCCAGCCCTTCTTTGAAGTCCATTCAGACGACGATCCGAGAAGTCGATTTAGACAACCCTCAGGCGGCCTCATCTAGGCACAACATACACCACCTTTTTCCCCTCATACTCAAACGGATGCGCTGAGCTTGAGTCCACAGCGACGATCTTGAATTGTCTCGACTGCAGCATTCCGGAGAACTCCCCGCTCCGTTGTCCTACCGAAAGCTCCCTCCTGGCGTCGTCCCAGTGGAACTGGATCGTGCTTCGCATTCCCTTCTCGTAGTTATAATTCGTGCCTTCATCCTCATACAGCGTGAAGTCTCCGTCCGCTCCAGGATAGACGCGGATCTCCAGATCGCTGGACGGTTTCTCGCCCGCGTATTGTTCGACCGGACCGATCGGGACGATGCTTCCGGCTCTGACCAGCAGCGGTATCTGCTCCAGAGGGGAGGCGACGTCGGCAGCGCCCGAGGCGACCCGGCTTCCCGTCCAGTAGTTGTACCATCCCCCCGGAGTAGCGGGTGCGTAGACCGGCCAGCGCACCGCCCCCGCTTCCAACACCGGAGCGACCAGGAAGGCGGGACCGAACATGTACTCATACTTCTGCGTGAGCGCTTGATCGTCGTGCGCGAAATCCATCACCAGCGGACGCATCAGCGTCGATCCCTGAAAGCTGACGGCTGCGGCCTGAGAATAGATATAGGGCAGCAACTGCTGACGAAGGTCGAGGTAGCTGCGCACCTCCCTTTCGACCTTATCTCCATAGCGCCAGGGCTCGGTGTCGGTTTGGAATCCATGCACGCGTTGCAGCGGAGAGAAGGTTGAAAACTGAAACCACCTCAGGAACCGCTCCTGATATTCGGGATCCGTATATTGACCGGCGCCCGGACGAAAGAACCCGCCGGCATCCGTAGTCCAATAGGGCAGTCCGCTCGCGGTGTACCCGAGGCCCGCCGTGATCTGCCTTCGCAGCGTCTCCCAACTGTTGCCGACATCGCCGGACCAGGTGGCGGAGGCATAGCGCTGTTGCCCTAAAAACGCGCACCGGCTCAATATGAAAACCCGCTTCGTGGGCGCATCCTTTCTCTGGCCCTCGTAAACGGTCTTGTTCACAAGCAGCGGAAAGATGTCACGCACCTTGCCGCCAGGGCCGGCAAAGGTAGTTCTTCCGGCAAGGTCGTCGTTCTCCGGTTCGGTGGCGTCCTGCCACCAGGCATCGATCCCGAGCGATAACATACGTTCGCTGAAATTCTTCCAATAGAGCGCGGCCGCAGCCGGGTTGAAGAAATCGATCCACTGAGTCCCAGGAATGTAGTAGCCCTTCGCCGTGAATTGCTTGCCGACGTCAGTCGCTGGATCGATCTTCGACCACACCGAAACCATCAGCTTGACATGCATGGCGTGCAGCCGGTCGATCATCCCGGCGGGATCCGGATAGTATTGCTCATCCCACTTCATCGCGTTCCAGCCGTACTTGCCCCAGTACTGCCAGTCCTGCACGATAAGATCGAGCGGCAACTGGCGCTTTCTGAACTCCTCCGCCGTATCCAGAATCTCCTGGCTGGAGTGGAACCGCTCCCTGCAGTGGATGTATCCATACGCCCACAGCGGCATCAACGGCGCAGGCCCCGTGATCTGGCGGTAAGTGGCGATCACGTCATCGGCGGTCGGCCCTCCGAAGACGACATAATCGACCGCGTCCGCTACCGGAGATCGCAATACGGTGCGGTCGGCGGTGGCTCTGAAAAAAAGCACCGGCTGATCATCCTGCGCCCCGGTAACGCGGATGCTGTGGTGGCCCGCGGTGAGATCGCCAAACCAGCTGGTTGTGGGAGGGAGCCAGAAGTTCGCGAAGTCGACAACCACCTTCCCATCGATCTCAACATGGTACCGGCGGGCCATCTTCTGCCCCACATCCAGCATGAAGGCATACCGGCCGCTGCTGGGAACGTCCAGACCGCCAGTAAATTCGCCCTCCCGTCGGACTACCCGTCTCGCGCCTTCTGCCGTGGTGACATTGGCTGTCGTTTCGTTGCCTGTTGACGTTCGCGTCAGCACTGCACGTTCATTCGCGGGGTTCAGGTCGGTCAAACCGTAGTTATGCCAAAGAATCCCATAGCCGTTGCTCGACAGCAGAAAAGGAATGGCGATCTGGGTGTTGACCTGCGTCAAGCGCCGGGGAAGATCTCGAATGTCGAGGAAGCCGTCTTGGAATTCTCCGCTTCCGAACAAATGTTCGCCGGCTGGGGAGTCGAAGGCCTGCTCTACCGCAAAGGTCGGCTCGCCCTGTACAGTGGATGGCTCCAGCCTGCGCGTGCCCGGAGCTTCGGACAAGAACGTCTTTCCCGAACCATCGGTATAGTGAAGTGCTCCGCTACTACGATCAAAGACCGCCTTCATTTTGGATGTCGCGAGCACAACGCTGGTCTTGTCATGCGAGACCTTGAACGCCGGGACGGATGTTTGCGGCAGCAACACCAGACTTGGGCTCTCCACACCCGGTCCCTTCGCACAGCGAATGCGGAACGCCGTCGCCGTGATCGGGCTTATCGTAAGCACGCATGTGTCCGTGGTGATTTGCACCCCGGATTCTACCCGCTTGATCGCTCCGCTCGATGCGCCCTGTGCAGGTTCAGCGGCGAATGCACACAAGACAAGGAGCCCCGCAACGATCGCCTGACACGGGAAGGCGAATAGGTTTCGTCGAACGAAATGATTCAAAATGATCCTCTACTCCGCCTGCCGGCGCTCAAATTCCACCGACCAGGCGCTAACCTTCGCGTACTTTCATTGAAGGGCTTTGTGTAAGACCTACTTACCCGTCACCGTCACGACAGACGAATCCGGACCGCTCCACCCAGGCGCTCCCTCATGTTTCAGTTGCTGCGCGGCGTCGTCCCAGGTCAGGGTCGTGACCGAACCCGCGCCCTTTTCATAGCCGTAGGTCTTCCCGTCGTCCTGGAAGAGGGTGAAGCTGGCATTCGCGCCCGGATACACCCGGACTGACGCAACCGTCTGCGGCAGCGATGCGCTCAGCACCTCCGACCCGAGCGGAATAATGCTTCCCGCTTTCACGAACAAGGGCAGCGTCTCGATCGGCGCGTCGGCCGTAATGGTCTGTCCTCCGTGCAGCCGCTCATTGGTCCAATAGTTGAACCAATCGCAGCCAGCCGGCAGATACACCGTTCGCTGAGTTGCGCCTTGCTCAGTCACCGGCGCCACCAGCAACGCCGGGCCGTACATGTACTCGTCAGGAATGTCGGCGGCCTTCGGGTCGTTGGGAAAATCCATGAACAGCGCCCTCGTATACGGAGCGCCCGTCTGATAACTCTTGTACGCAAGCGAGTAGGTGTACGGCAGAAGCTGGTAGCGCAGCCGGAGATACTTCGCGAGAATCGGCTCCGCCTGCTTGCCGTAAGCCCAGACCTCGTTATGATTTCTTTCTCCGTGCGCGCGCATCACCGGCTGAAAGGCGCCCCATTCAAACCAGCGCACGAACAGCTCGGGATAATCTTCATAGTTGCCAATCGTCCCGCGCACATCCGAGCCATCAATCAGCGGTTTGTGCGGAGCGTGATAGTCCGCCGGCACCGACGGAGAAAAGAACCCCGCAATGTCGGTGTCCCAGTACGGCAATCCAGTCGCTGTAAAGTTCAGTCCTGCGGGGATCGAGCGCTTGAGCATGTCCCACGTCGAAACAATGTCGCTCGACCAGAACACCGTGCCGTTGCGTTGCGCTCCCAGGTAGGCCGCCCGGGCCAGGATCATCACTCTCCGGCTGTCGCCGAAATCCCTCCGAAACCCGTCGTACACCGACGCCGTGTGAAAGAGCGGATAGACGTTGTAGAAGCGCGTACCGGAGCCGACCGAGAAGACGTCCTTCGCCGGGTCGACATCCGGCTCGGTCTCATCCAGCCAGAGGTAGTCGAAGCCGTAGGGCTTCACATACCGGTCGCGAATCTTCTCCCAGAACCAGTTTGCGGCCTCGGGATTCGTCGTGTCGATGTTCGGCCCGATTGCGTCCGTAAAGCCGCCCGAATCCGGCTTCCCGTCCCGCGTATGGATCAGCCAGCCTTTGCTTTGCAGCATGTCATAGAACTGCGTTCCCGGCGCATAGTGCGGCCACACGCTCAACAGTGTGCCGACGCCCATCGCATGCAGCTCGCGATTCATCGCCGCCGGATCCGGCCACCGTTTGGGATCCAGGTCCATCTCGCCTTGCTTCGTCATATTGAGAAAATCGACGACCATCACATCGAGCGGCAGATTCTTCGCGCGGTACTCCTTGGCAACATCCAGTACCTGTTCCTGCGTCGGGTAAATTGCCTTGCTCTGGATGTATCCATACGTCGCCCTCGGCAGCATGTGGGTGGTTCCCGTCAGCAGACGGTAGCCTTCATAAATCTCGTCGCTGGTCTCGCCGGCAATCACGAAATATGAGACCCGATCGCCAACCTCTGACGACCACAGATTCCGCCCATTGATCCCCAGATCCACCGTCGTCTTGGAGGGGTTGTCCCACACCAGCCCGTACCCAAGGCTCGACACCATGAACGGAACGCACACGTCCTGGCCGCCAATCGCCACGTAGTCATGCCAACACCGGATTTCGTGGTCGCGCAGATCCATCCATCCCTTCTGCTGCTGCCCCAGGCCGTAGTAGTGTTCGCCTGCCGGCGAGTCGAACATCGACGAAACCCGGTAGCCTTTGGCGCCCGCGTCATTCGCAGCCACCTCCGGGCTCTCCGGCGCCATCATCCAGGTGCGCATATGCAGCAGCGTCTTGCCTTCCGGCGTGGTCACCAGCAGCGCATCGTTGTGCGGACCGCGCCCACCGTCGTTGGGACCATTCCCGCCGCCTCCTCCAAAGTAGTGGCTGCGCAACTCAAGGTTCAGCGCATCGAGCGGCATTGGCCGCGGAAGCTTGTCCTTCGGCAAGTCTCCCGGTGCCAGGCGCACCACCATCCGCGCCGAGCGGTACACATCGTAGCCTTCAGCGTCGCGCTCGTGCGTCCATCCCTCAGCGGCGGGTTTCGCGACAAAGCCGTATCCAGGAGCGCTGGTCGCACCCGCCCGGTCCGTACTCATGGTTACGCGCAAAATGTTTGGCGCATACGGCTCGAGCGAAATCACCCGGCTCGGCCGCTCCAGCACCAGCGGACCGCCTTGAGCGAACGCCGTCCCGCCCGATGACGCCGCCAGCAGCATCAAGCCCACAGCGTATGCTGGGAACTTCCCTGGAAACCGACACCCGATCCGAACCCCTATGCCTTTCACGAAGCACCAAATCTGCATTCTTCTCCCACCTGTCAACCGTCATTTCTACTGGAGAGACTCTGTGGATCATCCCGCTGAATCTCGCTTCGCCGTGCTCACCGTACAAGTTTGATTGAAGCCGTATTTGGGGGGCGAAGAAGGTGTGCTCATCCGCGCCGAGTCGCGGGCGTGTTCACGTCATTCCCCTCCTGACATCCTCGAAAAAGGAGCCGCGCAATGATGAACAAAGCGCGGCTTAGGAGGCCTACACCTTACGGCGGAGGGTTGGTGGCAGTCGAAGCATGATGCGTCGACTGCCACAACCCGGTAGGTCGCCGATATCGCAAGTTGCAACTCAAAAGAGAACGGTCACCGAGAATTCCAATTGTCGTGGCTGCGCTCCAATGGCCATGCCGGTGATCACTCCATTACCCGGGCAATCGATACAGCTGCTTGGATTTGCTGGGCTGATGAAATTGAAGACGTTGAACGCATCAAGGCGGAACTGCGCGTTGATGTTTTCATGGATCGGGGTGTTCTTCGATACCGACAGATCGGTATTGAAGAACGATGGGCCGAAATAGCTGTTGCGCCCGGCGTTGCCGAACTGATCCAGACCAGGCCTCGAGAACGGTCCGGAAGTCGAGCCTTGCGCTGTAAGCGCGGCAACCGGAGTAAAGTATGTTCGCGAGTGCGACGCAGTATTGAAAGAAGTGAGATGGGTTGGTAGAACGCCGCCGGCCTTGTTGGGCATGCAAGGACCGTTGGGTATGTCGGATCCGCACTCCCCGTAGCTGGGAGTGAAGGGCAGCCCGCTCGACCAGTTCAATGACGTACCCGACTCCCAGCCAGCGATCAAATAGTTCGCCCATGTCGGTACGTTGTTGAAGAGCTGCCGGTTGCGGCCGAATGGCAGATCGTAGTTCCCATAGAGCTGGAACTCCTGCTCGCGCAGATCGTCGAATCTCCCGTACATGACTTTCCGGTTGATCTCGTCGTAATCGTTGTTCCCGTAGTTGAGCGACGACTGCCACGAATACCTTGCTGTAAATTGCAGACCTTGAGTGAAGTGCTTGTCCAAGGTCAACTGCAGGGCGTTGTAATGACTATCGAATCCATCGTGGTAGTAGGTTAGGTCCTGGGTCCAGCCAAACTGCGCAAAGTAGTGTCGCAGGTAGTTCGTGTTGCTGGTTGTGGCTTGTCCGGCCACCGGCTGGGTCGCAGGGGCATTTGGGTCCCAGCAGAGCCCTTGACCGGTAATGCTCTGGACGCCGGGAATGCACGCGCCGACCGCATTGAGGTTCACCGTCTGCCCGTCTCCGGCAAACGTGTGGCTGCCTTTGTTTCCGGCGTAAGCAATGGTCGCCGAGAGGGAGCTGGTCAGTTGCCGCTGGATGCTTAAATTCCATGCGTCCACGGTCGGTAGAAGTTGCGGGTTCCCGCGGACTTTGGCGGCCAGGCCATTCGGGATCGGGATTAGACCGCTGGCGGGAACGGTTGGAAAGGTGAACGGCGTAGGACCAGTGGAGAGATTGAATGCGGCGGTATTCGCCCCCGCATTGGTGAGATTCTGATTGGCCAGCACCGGAAGATTCTGGGTCACCACATGGCCGAAGAGCGTGCCGAAGACGCCAATGTCGAAGCTTCGTCCGTAGCCCGCGCGGATCACAGTTTTAGGATCGAGTTGATAGGCGAGGCCGAGTCGCGGCGCTATGTTCTTGAAGTCCTTCTGGACATTCATCGCGGTATTGTAGGGGCCCACGCCCGCCACGCGAATCGACCCATTGGTGAGATCGGCGAAGCCGCCCTGCCCGACGCCATTCACCGTCTCAGGGAAATATACCTCCCAGCGGAGCCCGGCGGTGAGTGTCAGATTAGGCGTGATGCGCCAGTTGTCCTGAACGTAGCTGAAGATAATCTTCTGCGACTCTTTTGCATTGACTGACGTGCTCACATAGCGGGCGAAATTCGTAACATCGCCCAACAGGAAGGACGCCAGGCCCAGGCCTCCGGGCGCGGGCGCGCTCGCGGTCGTGTTTTCAGTATCGGTAGCGCTGAACGTGATCTCGCCCGCTCGATTGTTATCGCTCGGCACGCGTAGATTTCGGGCATAGCGCAGATCCGCGCCGAACCGGATGCTGTGATTACCGATGATCTTCGTCCAGTTGTTCACTACCTGGTATTGGTCTTCGGTCTCCTGCAGATGGCAGTTGCACGCGTTGACCTGCAGACTCGAACCAAAGCTTGACAGTCCATCGCCACTCGTTCCGCTTGCGTTGTTCATGAAGAAACCGGGAGCGCCGGCAGTGAAGGTCGTGCCCAGGTTCAATCCCGGGATGCCCGCCATGGCGGCCAGGTCCTCGGTGCCATCATACTTTTCCGTGGAGACGTGGTAGCGCAGGTATCCCAGGCGGAAGTCGGTGAGCAGTTTAGGATTCAACGCGACGTCCATGCCCGCGACCGCGCTCTGATTCTTGCCCTTGGCGGATCCTCCAAAGTCATTTTGGGCGGACTGAAATCCCGCGCCCCCGGCCGCCCCAAAGATCGTTCCGGCCGAGTTGGCATTGTCGAAATAGCTGTAGCGGCCAAAGGTGTGTATTCCCTCACGAAGCTCATAGTCGACGCGCACATCGAACTGGTTCTGGTTCGTGACCCCGGTGCCGCCTCCGTTGTAGTTATTGGCGGTGCCATCCTGCGTGCCCGGAGCGTTCGGCAGCGGGATCAGGTTCAGAAGGTAGAGCGCCTGCGGAGAGAGGTACTGGTTGGGTATGAAGTTGTTGGCAAAGGCCTGGGGTTGCGCACCCGGCGTAGTGGGTGCAACCACCGCCCCGGTCGAGTCAACAAAAACCCGCGGATTGTAGATCTGGCCCTGCGCCGTCCCGCGCCCGATGAGAAACTCGCTCAGATCGCATCCCGCCCCGGAGAGACATGAGTTATGGGCCAGCGCCGTCGGAACGGTTACTTGAGCCGAAGCTCCATTCCGCTGCCGGACGCCCTGGTAGTCGCCGAAGAAGAACAGTTTGTTCTTCAGAATCGGCCCGCCCAGCGACCCGCCGAATTGGCTGTAAAGCGCCGGCGGAATCAGGCGGCTCGTCAGCGCGGAATATGGCGCTGACTGGTTGAAAGGATTTCGCGCCTGCTGCGCGTCGCTTCGCCGATAGTCGAACGCGTCGCCATGGAGGCTGTTGGTTCCCGACTTAGTCTGCGCGTTCACCACCGCGGCGACCGATTGCCCGAACTCCGCGTCATAGCTTTGCGTGATGATCTTGGCTTCCCCGATCGCATCCAGCGGAGGGTTGATCACAATCTGTCCCAAAATAGGGTCCTGGTTCGATGCGCCGTCGAGCAGATACCCGACCCCGGCGAAGAACTGTCCCTGGATGTTCACCGTCGGGCTGCCCTGCGCGTCCTCGGCGTTGTTCTGCTGCCAGCTCATCGACTGGGCGCCCGGAATCAACAGCTCAAGGCTCGCAAAGTTACGCCCCGTAATCGGCAGGCCGGAGATGGTTTTTTGGTTGAAGACAGTGCCCACCTCGGCGCGATCAGTTTGCAGCTGCGGGGCCTCGCTGGTGACCGTTACCGTGCTGCTGGCGCTGCCGACGGTGAGCTTCAGGTCGACCTTCGGCGACGTGTCGGCCGAGACCTGAATTCCCGGGTTGTCCACGGTGCCGAAACCGGCGGCGGTAGCCTTGACGTCGTAAACGTCCGGAATCAAATTCCGCACGGTGTATTCACCCGATGGATTGGAGGTCGCTACAACCGATGTTCCCTTGCTTTGATCGGTCACCGTGATGGTCGCATTGGGAATAGCCGCGCCGGTCGCGTCGGTGACTGTTCCGAAGATTGACCCGTAAATGACTTGCGCTTCGACAGCAATGGGCTGCCCGCAGATCCATCCGATTGCCACCACTAGCAACACATACCCGAGGACCTTTTCGCTTCTTTTCCGCATCACTCCTCCTAAAGATTTACAAGCAGTACTTCTGTTCTTGGTCTTTGCCGAGAGATCTGGAACAACTTATCCAAGCCATTGAAAACAGCGGTTTCGTTGGCGAAACTCTCAGGTTTTCAACAACCTGATTGATCGTCAGACAGCTTTAATCCTCATCGTTTACTTTAACGGAAAAGTACACACCGCCATCTAGCCTTTGTCAAGGACAAATTTGTGCCTGTACGCCAGCGAACAACGCCCGTCCGAGTCCGAATCGCAATGGTGCGTATCTTGGGTAGAATCCCTATGGGCGAGGATTCCCTGCGATGCGTCTTCCCATGTTGCGATACTGCTTTTCCGCCTCCTGCCGAATAGCAGTAGCTATCGCGTGCCTCTCGGGTCCGTTCGCGACATTGCTCGCCGGCCAGACTGTCGATCGAGTCTCCGAAGCCCAGGCACTCATGAACAAAGGGCAGCTGGACAAAGCCCTCGAGTTACTAACTCCGTCAGCCGCTGCCAGTCCAGAGGCGAAAGGATCTGAATATCTGCGCGGACTGATCCTCTACGAAAAGGGCGACCTGCAAAACGCAGCGGCAGCTTTCGCGAAGGCATCAACGCAGGATCCAACCGACCTGGAAGCGATGAAGATGCAAGGCGCTAGTCTGTTCCGCATGGGCAGAGCCGCGGAGGCGATTCCCCTGCTCGAGAGAGCTTCGGGATCAACGCAGCAAATGAACGTCGATCCGCAATACGTCCTCGGACTCTGCTACCTGGATACAGATCGTCTCGATGACGCCCGCCACGCCTTTGCAGCGCAATACGAATTCTTGCCCGACTCCGCACCGGCCTATCTGCTCGAGGGCCGTATGCTGCTGCGCCGGCAATCCCTGCCCGCCGCAGAAAAATCGACGCGCAAGGCGCTTGAACTTAAACCCGATTTACCCTCAGCCCACCTGCAACTGGGCCAAATTGCGCTCGCGCGAAATGATCTTCACGAAGCAGTGTCGCAGTTCATCATGGAGCGTGATTTGAATCCCATGTTTGGCGCCGTCTACGATCGGCTTGGCGATGCCTATCTCCGCAGCGGTGACTATATCAATGCCCAAAAAGCTCTGGACCGCGCCGTTCTTCTTGAACCGACCTTAAACATACCTTACATACTGCTCGGTAAAGTGCTGCTCGAGCAGAACGACGCCCTGATGGCGACAATGTATCTCAAGCATGCCATCGAAATCGACACGAAGAACTCAATGGCGCACGCGCTGCTCGGACGCGCCTACCGCTCCCTCGGCCGCACCGACGACGCCGTAGCCGAGCTGCGTACCGCCGCGAAGCTGCAGGAGACAGAAGCGCCCGTTGTCGAACAATCTAAATAACGTAGCTTCCTTCGAGTGTGTTGACTCAAGCTGGGAGTATCCGGAACGAAAACGCATTCTTACACGGCGGACTTGCGGGTAATTCGATCTGGAGACCTGATGCTCCGCGCGTCCATTTCAGCTCCGATTTCGATCCAAGAAGCTGCACACTTCGAACTTGGCCAGGATAATTTGGAGAGTTCTGGGCGAGCGACTTGATAAAAATCTTGCCATCCGAAGGCCAGCCGAGTGCGATAGCGTAGAGCACCTCGCCCTTCGTCGTGAACCGTATGTCCGCATGATCGAACTTCAGCCTCTCCAGTTGATACGAGGGCAGCGCTTTCGCCTCGATGGAGGGCCCTTCTCCAGCGATTTTCCAGGGACGCGTTCCCTTGATCGCTTCGGAGTTGACGTCTTGCCAATCCGCAAGTTCCCCCAGAAATGCGAGTTCATCGCTGTCCGGCTCCCCATTGCCCGGCAAAGGAATGTTGAGAAGTAGATTGCCATTCTTGCTGACGATATCGACCATCAAGGGAATCATCAATGACGCTTTCTTGTAGGCATGGTTTTCGAAGAGCTTTCGATCGTAATGCCAACTGCCGATGCATGCCTCGGTCTGCCATGGCTCCTTCTGGAGCTTGTCCGCCAGCGACATTTCGAAGTCGCGCGTGAGTGTGCCCCACACCGGCTCGGGAACCTCTTTGAGATCGACCACTCCTTCCAGACGCCCGCCATGCGATTGCACATTCTTGTTGTAGTAGTAGGCAATGATCTGCGGCGCCAGGTCGGGTATTCCAAGCCACACCTTCAAATCCGGAGCCCCCGGTCCGCCGGCATCGAAATCGAACCGCGCGCCATCGTCGAAGTTCAGGATGTCTGGATTGTAGTGATCGATCACGTCCTGTACCCGCAGAAGAAACTGCTGCACAAACTCGGGACAGGGCGTGTTCTTTGCGTGCGGCTTGCCATTGATCATCTGGGGATCCATGCCGTCCCACCACTTGCCCTTCCCGTCGGCGCTGGTCTGCATGCCATCGTATGGAACGCCAGCCAGCGGTCCGGTCGTGTCGCTCTTATAGCGGACCGGAAGAAACTCGTCCCACACGCGATGCGGAGTGCCGTGATAGCTCACGCCGAACCGCAGTCCGTTCGAACGCGCGACCTTCGCCCAGCCGCCGACGATGTCCCGCTTCGGCCCGATGTTAATGCTGTTCCAAGGCTGGTATTTCGAATTCCAGCAATCGAAATTATCATGGTGCGTCGCTAAGGCGACCAGATACTCCGCGCCCGCTCGTTTGTATAACTTGATAAGTGCTTCCGGATCCCATCGTTCGGCTCTCCAGAGATTGCAGATGTCCTTATACCCGAACTGCGAGGGATGTCCGTAGTTCTTGACGTGGTACTCGTATTGAGGCATGCCCTGGATATACATGTTCCGCGCATACCAATCACCTTGCTCGGGGACGCACTGGGGGCTCCAATGGGCCCAAATCCCGAACTTGGCATCCCGAAACCAGTCAGGGCAACGATACGATTTCAGAGACTCCCAAAATGGCAGGTATGGCCCATCTGGAATCTGTCCGCGAAAGAACGGAGACCCTTCAAGGGCTCTCGCCATCCGCGACAACGCGATCATCGACATCCCGCCGGTCAGAAACCCCCTGCGCTTCATCACTGCGGTCTCCTGCGATATTGGTTAGTGCCGCCGGGTGTGGGAACGTTGTCCGCTACTGGCGTTCCGCTGAGATGATTCCGAGTTAAAGCCGTAGTGAGAGTAATGCCGGTACCGGAAACCGGCACACCATCCGCGTGTGCACGGTTCAGCGGAGCTTTGATGGTTATCATAGCGCCGCCGGACCTGCGTATGGACGCGATCACCGCCGTCTCCGCATTGGCGCCGCTGTCAATCGTGATGGTCTGGCCGGCACTGAAGCCGGTGCCGCTCACGACCGGGACGAGAGTCGCCCCCGCAGCCACAGCCGTACTCACGGTGCTGGCGCCTGGCGTCCCCACGGTTGCAATCACGGCCGTCTCGAGATCCGCTCCCGCGTCGATCCGGATGGTCTGACCTGGCTCGAAGCCGGTCACGTTCGCAACCTTGATATTGGTCGCGCCAGCCGGCGAGGCTAATGGCAGGCTAGTCGCCGCCTGCACCAGGAAATCGGAGCAGTTGCTGTCGCTCTCGACGCCGTCCGGAAAGCGGCCCGCGCTCCGATTGGTCGTGTCCGTCGAACCGCTCGCTTGATAACCGCCGTTCGGCCCGGGCGTTGGCACAAAGCAGCCTCCGTGCTCTGATCCGGAGGCGGCCTGGTAGCCTTCGGCGGCCCATGGGTCGACGAGGCCGCCATAATTCAGGCTGTCGACCACCAGGCCCGAGGCGTCGCGCAGCACCATGTTGCCCTCTCGCACGATAATGGTGCGTCCAAACAGCGGAGAAATGGTGGTAAGCTCAGGGCCCCCAAACCATTGGTTCGGCTGTGGCGTCCCCTGGTAGCCGGCAGTCTTCACTGCGGCGTCGCGCACCGCTGCATTAATCGGATGCGCCTTGGTAAGCGGCTTATCGAGCGTGATCCCGCTGCCAATCGCTTGAACCGGCTCATTGCTGGAGTGCGGAAAGACCGTCGCCGGCTCGAAGCTGATCCCGGTTCCGCGGTTGCTGAAGGGAAGATTGGCCGCATGGGCGAACTTCAGCGGAGCGGCCAGTTCGAGACCCGTGCCCGGGGTAACCGCGGATTCACCGTCGATATGCGCCCGCGTAAGCGCAGGTGAGAATTCAATCTTGGCGCCTGACGGGCTGGCGCCCCCAACCGCGGTGATAGTCACCGGCTCCTGGTTCGCCGGAGTGCCGACAGTCAACTTGTCGCCGACCGCAAAGCCACTCGAATTACGAACGTTGATGCTGGTCGCCCCCGCGCTGACGTCAGCCGAAAGGTTGGCGCGAGTTCCCTGCGTACCGACCTTCGTAATCGTAACGGTTTCGATCCCATGGCCCATGCTGTCAATGTCCAGCCGGATCTTATCGCCAACCGAGATGTCGGCGACGGAGGTCACTTTGATGTTCGTCGAACCGGCAGCAGCGTCCGTCGCAAGATAGGGCTGGGTGCCTGGCTTGCCGACGGCGGTGACCGTGGCCACCTCATACTGCTCCAGTCCCCGACCAACCACAGGGTAGGTCGCTCCATAACCGAGAGCGATTTTCTCCCCGACCTCAAAGCCCGAGACGCTTTGCACGGGCACATTGGTTGAACCGGGCGGGATTGTCATCACCGGACCATCAGGCACCGGCTGCCACAGGGTCGTGTGATTGCTGGCCGCCGTGCCGATCTTCGCGACCTTGCCGTTTTCCGCGTCCGAACCGGCACCGATGCTGATCGTATCGCCGACCGACATCGCAGCCGTGCTCCTGACGTGGAGCGTGGTCTCACCCGCTTTCGCGGCAACGGCAAGCCCGGAGTTGGCGAGACCGAGCAGGTAAAAACGACCCGCCGCCAGCTTCGTTCCATCTGGGATCTTCACCGTGGAGAAGGTCGCCTGCTGGGCCGGGTGTTCCGTCAACGTCCAGTTGGAAATGTCGACATCGCTGGAGCCAGCGTTGTAAAGCTCGATGAAAGAATCGGTAGGGTTGGCCGGCGGACCGGCGCTAACGCGAAACTCATTGATCTTTACTGGGCTGACGTTCCGCACCTTCTCGACCGCTGTCTCGGTTTCCTTCGCGCCACTCGCTGAGTTCGTCCATGATGCGCTCCCAATCAGGTCGCCATTCAATCCCTCCGGTCCTGAGGTCACCTTGAAGGTTGCGCTCACGCTCGCGCCTGGCGCGACCGGGTCGGAAATCGTTTTCGTGGCGCCGCCGCCCGCAACGACAGCGCTCCATTGATTGCTGGGCAGTGAAATGCTCAGCGTGACACCCGCCGCGGGAGACCCGGCAGTGTTTGTAAAGGTCACCGTCGTGTCCTGCGAAGACCCCGGCGAGAAGGTCTGCAGCCCTGGAGGAGTGGCAGTCGCTGCTGCCGCGGCAATACTTAGCCGAGGTCCTTCATACTTGGCCGCGACCACGTTGGCTTGGACCAGCTGATCAGTAGCATCCGTCGGAAAAGTACCCGCGGCCGTCACCGCCCCCTCATAGAACGTGCCTTGCGAACCGTTGCTGTTGTCTCCGCCATTGCCGAGAAGGATCGCGCCCTGTTTGCGCATCGGGTCATAGGTGGCATTGACCCGCGGTCCACTGAACATCACCGACAGCGCGCCCTGCTGTGCGTCGCCGCCCATCGATGTCCAATGGTGCGGTTCCCCTTTCGCGATCGCGGTTACAAACCGCCAGGTGACGTTCGGCAGGTTGACGCAGAGTTTGGAGCCGTCCGGATTGACGCAGCCAACCAGGTTATTCTCCTGATCTGTCATCACCCAAGGCCCGGGCGGATTTCCGTGATACCAGGGGATGGCATCGCCATAGTAAGTAGTCTCCATCGTCCCGTTATCATCGTCGCGGCTGTCGATCTCCGCATTGCCATAGTCGAAGCAGCAGCCGGAGTTGAAATGGCGGCCGTTGATCACCCAGTACTGTCCCTCCGCCTGGTCATCGACCGCCGTACCCCTCGCGTCGTTCTGGCGAAGGCCCATTCCTGGCTCGATAAAGACCCCATAGACCTTGTGGCCCATGACCATAATCGGCGCCATGTCGGCTATCGGGAGATTGTTGAAGCCGCCCATGGCAGGGCCGCTGAAACCGCCGCGCGGTGCTTGTGTAAGGTCGTTGTGCTTGGGCGATTGATCGTAGACGGTGGTGATCCAGCAGTACGTGTTGGCGCAGAACGCGTCTTGCGCGGCCGCATTGGCATATCCGCCTGCATTCGGGACCGGCGACGCAACCGGCTGAACGACATCGATGTTCAGCGTCTTGCCATCCGACTGGCGTAGCACCTGATAGAGGGGCCCGTTATAGGAGGCGTATAGCGCCCGCGTCGTGCTGTGGGCAGCCACACACGGGTCACCCGCGGCCGCGTAAACATCGCATGGACCCTGCGGCCGGGGCGGAGCAACGTTGACTCCCCCGTTGACTTGTTGCCCCATCGCCAACATCGAGCCAGGCAGCATGAGCGCCACTGCGATTAGAAGTACAAGACTGATTCTGGTGTTCTTGTTCATCCGATTCATCTGCCCGTCGAAAATCTCAAGTAAACGCTTACCAGAGAACCCTAAGGGGAACCTTCGTAGCTGTCAAGAACATGCCTCCTCGAGCCTTCGCGGTCCTGCTAAATCCCATCTACGACCGTTCAGACGCTGAGCGCATCCGCGTTGACGATTCGAGAAGCCGATGAAAACGTTCTGGATCGCTCGCCAGTGAGGCCGAATACGCCGAAGCCCGCTCCCATTGAAACAGCAATTGGTCCTTCGGCTGAAGGTCAAAGACAGGTTCCCGCTTGGCTGCTGCATTGGAAAAGCGGCCCTCGTCCCAATCCTTGCTCAACGCGCTCGCCAGAAGCTGATCGCGTTCCGCTATGGCCCGAATCAGCTGGTCTGAAGCTGCCCGCTCGATCGGTGTTTTGACGGCGCGCTCGATGACGACTGTCTCACGCCAGAACATTCGTTCCAGATACTCGACAGAGAGTTCAAATGCTTGAAAGTCCGAGAGATTCTTGATGACTAGGACTTCTAACTGCACGAGGAGACTCCGAATTTGAGTAAAGGGATTTGCAGGCGGCGAAGCACTCTCCAGTAAAGCTGCAAGCTGCTTATCACTGCTCCATGGAACCGGCAACAGCAAGCCCATCCACGACGATGACTCTCGGTCCTTCTGATACGGCGCTGATTCGTAAATCATCTGGAACACTTGGCCCCAGCTCTCGTTCCACTTCGCCTGATAGTGCTTCTCAACGAAACGGCGGAATCCCGACGTCTGCGCTGCCGCGGTTCCTTCATTCAAGGCGACCGCAGCATACGCGAAGCCGTCCCAGATAGAATTCTGCACATACCGGCTGGGAATCCAGTTGGTCACAATGACGCCCATCGAGTTCGGGTCTTTGGTTCCCAGGTACGCATCGGCGAAAGCATCAACATTCCGGAGCTGTTCCGTGCCTACCCTTGCGCCCCACTTATAGCAAGACAAGGCGGGCGCTCCTATCCCGCGAGAACCATTGGCGCTGACTTTCTGAAAGGTCTCGCGAAGATCGGCGGAACTGTTATCCGCATAATTCCAATCCATGACGATAATGCTTTTGTTGAGTTGACTGAGTATCTCTGGTTCTTTGTGAAGAACATAGTCGCCCCATACAATCAGCTGCTTTCCCAGTCCTCCGGAAATCTGATGGAGCGAATTGAGGTACTCCGCCCAGATCTCGACTCTTGTTTTTGCTTGAAGTGCTTTGCGGGAGAGGACCGAGCCGCCCCAGTTCACCTCATCGCAGCCGCCGTGAAGATACACAGATGGGAAGACCTGAGACCTCACGGTACAGCTTCTGGAATAACTGCAGCGATTCCGGATCGACCGGGATGATACCTGTAAATTCAACAGAATCGCCCGTCGAGTCGCGATCAAGAAGATGAGCGTACTTCGGAGAGCGGGTGATGTACCCCGTATGTCCAAATGACTCCAGCTCGGGAAGTAACTCCACCCCGTGTTGCTGGCCATACTCCACTAGAGTTTTTAACTGGTCCGCCGTAAATGCATTTTCATGAGTAACAAGATCGGGAACCGAGGTGAAGCGCATTGCGCTGCCCTGGTCGTCGGCGAGACGAAACTGCAGCGTATTGAGCTCCCAGTCTGCGCAGAACTCGATGACTCGTTTGTAGTAGTTCATGGTCTCGGGCACCCGTCCGGCATCGACCATCAGGCCACGCATCTTTTTACCTGCTGCGCTCTTTCCGGCGTCGGATCCAGCTGCCTGTGCCAGGGAAAGCTTGGGATGCATCCCGCAGCTGCCCGCCAGTGCTAGCGGTCTTGCCGCCAATCCAGCGACAACGGCTCCCGTTCCCACAAGAAAGTCTCGCCTGCTCGTATCCCCATTCATCTACGTGGTCATCCTCTCCAGCATGGTCAAACAACGAGCTTACTGCAAGCCGCTATTCGGCCTGAGACACAAAGTCTCATGAGTGATCCTGAGCTCGACAGAAGGAGACGCTTTTTTCCCTCGAAGTTCATGCGAAGCTGAAGCCTGGCTCCCGCTCAGCATACAGTTGAGCCTTGAGCGTCGAACCAGCTCTCCCCGTTGGCAAGGCGAGCAGAAGCCGCACCACGCTCCACGACTAGGACTGCCCCGCTAGACAGGTTTAGCGGAGAATCGCGGTCACCGGCGCAAGGTTCAAGCATCCGCATCCGCTTCTTGTCGCATGGCGCCCAAGGGAGAATCTCCCGGGCCTTTTGGAACTGGCGGCATCGCGAATGGTCCATCGTCATTGAAGTTCCGCCCATTTGCCCTTGCTTCGTACTCTTTGAACGCCATCGAGAAATTCGCGCGGCCGTGTGACAATCCGCGCAGCGCGGTCCCATAGCCGAGCATGTTCGCGAGTGGCGCCACCGCCTTGATGACTAGGACCCCACCCACCATTTCCATCCCCTCGCTTGTCATACCCTCGATCTTCATACTCTCGCTTTTCATACCTTCGATGCGTCCACGCCGCGAGTTCAGATCGCCGATGATCTCTCCCGCAAAGACTTCGGGTAGCGACACCTCGACCGACATCACCGGTTCGAGCACCACTGGCTTCGCCCGGCGAGCGGCCTCCTTGAGCGCCATCGATCCGGCAATCCTGAACGCCAATTCGTTCGAATCCAACTCATGATAGCTGCCGTCGAGGAGCCTCACCTTAATGTCCACCATCTCGTGCCCGGCCAGAATGCCGCCCCGCATCGCTTCCCGGATGCCTTGCTCAATCGGCTGGACATAGCAAATTCGTGGAGGGGCCGTGACTCTGGACGACTCGGAAATGCTTCGTGACCAGATCGATATGACAATTCGGGCGCTCAAACGCAAGCGAGCCTTTGCGCCTAGTCCCGAGATATCATTGCAGGATGAAGGTTGAAAAAGACCAATTCGACCCGCTCTCGACAAGATGTTTCAGCAGAAGCCTGAGAAAACCAGCGAGATAAAGGGCGAGCCGGGGAGCACCGGGCCGATAATAGCGCCGAAGCCAGCAAAGCCATGACGCTCGCCGTATTGCCGTGGCGGGTCGATATTTTGGCATGCGTGGCCATGGGTCTGTTGATCTTTCTATTCAGTAGAGCCCGGATGCGGAAGAAGTAGGATGCTTAATGGGCACAACTTTACGGTATGGCAGCGAGTGCTGTGCGTTGCTATAGGCCTCGCTGCGATCTATGTCCCATTTTTGATGGGTAGAAGAAAAAACAAAAGGTAAAACTGCCCTGTCACGGTAAACCCAGACAAGCCCTGAGCTATTTATGTGTCAAGTGCATAATCTTGCGACCAAATGCTCGAAATCACGCTGATTAAGCCGATCATGAAGTTATCCCACTGTTCACGGCTTTCTCACAGACTGCTGGAGCCCGCTAGGGCTCAAGTCGGATCTCCAACTATTCGTACAGACGGGACGCTATGCGAAGCGCTCGACCATTTACTCGTATAATTCAAATTTTTTCGCCCTTAGCCGCATTCTGAAATGCCACGCAAGTAAACCCAATGCGCTTCAACTGAAACACACTGAAGCTCCTGCCGCCAAATTCACAAAATCCTCGCCTTAGAGCACTATGGAACAAGAGGACTACGCCGAGTGATTGTCAACTTTGCCGAGCGGGCCCACAACCATAACTGGAACCTGGATCCGATCACCCGTTCATTGCTCGATACCGATTTCTACAAGCTGCTGATGCTGCAGTTCATCTGGAAGCACTTCCCTGCGACTAATGCCTCCTTCGATCTGATCAACCGCTCGACCTCGGTGCGGTTAGCCGACATGATCTCGCGCGAAGAGCTGGTCGCCCAGCTTGAACACGTGCGTACTCTGCGCTTCCACAAGTCGGAGTTGATCTGGCTGGCGGGCAACACCTTCTACGGCCGCAAGGGGATCTTCGAGCCGGCCTTCCTGGAGTGGCTGGAGCGCGATTTCAGCCTCTCCGACTACGAGCTCTGGATCGAAGACGGACAGTTCCGGCTGCAGTTCGACGGGCCCTGGACCTCGACCACGATGTGGGAGCTCTATGCCCTGTCCATCCTCGATGAACTCAAAACCCGTGCCAGCCTCAAGGGCATGACCGAGATCGACCTTGACATGTTCTACGCTCGCGCCAAGACCAAGCTCTGGAGCAAGATGGAGCGGCTCCGCGGAGTACCCTGTCTCAGAATCGCCGACTTTGGCACCCGGCGGCGGCACAGCTTTCTCTGGCAGGAATATGCCATCAACCTGGCGCGCACCGCCCTCGGCGATTGCTTCGCCGGCACTTCGAATACCTACATGGCCTACAAACACGACATGGAAGCCATCGGGACCAACGCTCATGAACTGCCGATGGCGCTCGCCGCTCTGGCCAACAACGATGAAGAGCTGCAGTCCTCGCAATACCGGGTCCTCGAGCTATGGCAGCAGACCTACCAGGGCGAACTGCTCATCATGCTGCCTGATACCTTCGGCACCACCCAATTTTTGAAATCCGCACCGCAATGGACCGCCAACTGGACCGGCCAGCGCGTCGACAGCAAAGACCCGTTCCTCGCCGGCGATGAATACATCGACTGGCTGGTTCAACGAGGCAAAGACCCGCGAACCAAGCTGTTGATCGCCTCCGATGCCCTTGACGTGGACATCATCCTCAGCCTGCACGCCTACTTCTCCGGGATGATCCTCGGCGATGCCACGCCCCATGATTTCTATTCCGCCGCAGATTTTCTCGACCCCGAAAAGTGGGTGCCCAGTCGCCGCATCCGCTTCAGCTCCGGTTGGGGAACTTTACTCACGAACGATTTCCGCGGCTGCGATCCCGGCGACGGCGACCAGTTCGACCCCATCAGCCTGGTTTGCAAACTCACCAGCGCCGATGGACGGCCAGCCGTGAAACTCTCGGACAACTATGCCAAAGCCACCGGCCTCCCCGAAGAGATCGAACGCTATCGCCGCGTCTTCGGCACCGCGGGAGTCGCCAACGTTCCGGTACTCGTGTGATTAAGTGAAAAGCAGTCGCGTGGCGGGATGGCGGGAACCGGGATGGTGGGATTTTGATCGGCGGGATGACACTTTCAGACCAGAACCAGACTAGAAATCTAGCCCGACAGCGACAAAATCCAGCCATCCCTCAAAACCCCTCTGCAGCGTGTCAAAAGTGGGCAAAAACGAACCAAAAAAGACCCCGAATCAACAGGATTCTGGGGTCGTCTTAGAGTAAGAGTTTTTTGAAGGTTAAAGTTTTTCGTGAAACTCGCATGCGGAACAGGAGATATATACGCCGCCCGGAACGCCGCGTTCCCGGTCTTTTACCCGTTTCACAATGCGGGTCGGCTTGCTGCACTTCGGACAATCCGTGCTCTTAGAGGTGTCCATTACCTTCTTGCGGTCTGCTGTTTTGGCAATCTTGGCCATCGAAATAATCTCCTTCTTGTCTGGGAACGCCCTCAACTCAAAGCAAGGCGAAGCCCTTCGCCATCAATGCTTTAGCTGAGAGCTGACGCGCCCGGCTTCCCTGGAATCTGCCCAAATCATGGCGCGGCCGCGCTGGCGATGGAAGGGATGACGCAGTAGAATCTCGAACTCGCTGCCTAAATTTTACATGAAGCGGCCATTCCACTGCGAAGGTCCGGGGCTTCCGTTCCCGGAACCGCTCGCCGGCGCCTGATTTGGCGGACTGGCTGGCGCTTGTGTTGGCGGATTCGTCGGCGCCTGATTCGGCGGGCTGGCTGGCTTGCTCCCATCCATCCCCGGAGGAAATTGGACCTTGTCCAACTGCGGAACGTTCTGACTTACCGGCAAAGTCTCCCCCGGCTTTTTGAGGGTTGGCGGCGCCGAGACGGCAGACTCGTGACCGCGCGAATCTGCGCTGGTGTCGCCTAGCTTGACCTCACGAACATTGGGGTTTGGAGCAGTCGACCAGTAATCGCCCATCTCATCCGTGCTGCGGATAATCGGCGGCTGGCCGAGCTTCGCATCTTCGACGCGAATGACCCGGTTCCCGTTGAAGCGCACAAACTCAACATCCTTGGGCGGCTCCCCGTAGATCCATTCTTCGAACGGCATATCGCCGTCGCGCTCCCTGCTCTTGCTGTCGGGATGGCCTAAGGCGTGAATCACCATCTCCTGGTTCATCCCTACGAGGACATGATGAGCCAGGATCGCTTCCCTCAGTTTCGGCGGGAGCGTGTCCGTGTATGCCTGGATGGGGGTCTTTAATTTAAAGTCGACCAAAGGCTGCAGCAGCTCTTTCACTTGAGTGCCCGTCATCTCGGGGACGAACTTCTCGAACTGCAAAGTGATCCGCACACCGGTCGGCTGTTGACCGTCGTCTCGAGCGAGCGGAATCATCATTCCCCCTGCCCCCACCGAGATATGCCGCAGAATCCGATGCTTCTGGTCCGGGCCGCCATTCAGTTCGAAAACAATCTTGTCCTGCACAAACTTGACGTCGGTAATCATCACCCGGTCAGCCGCCTGGAAGGCGACACCGTTGTGCTCAAGCGCTTTGACATACTCCGTTCCATTCGGGTTCGCTGCACCATTCGCCACCAGTAATATGCCCTTGCTGCCGCGCGGAAGCGGTCGCATCGCGAAGCCTTGCTCCGCCTCGAGCACCCGCACGAGTTCTAGCTTGGTCCGCTGCAGCACCGGCTGGCTGCTCAGTTCCACGTGAGTGCGCTTGATGTCGGTGTAGCGGCTTTCGATCTTATCGGTTTCTACCGTAAATACCTGGGCCGCGGCGAACTGGTAGGCCATCAACCCAGCACAGCAGCCGGAGAGCATCTGCACCGCTAGGCGGATCCGTCTCTGCGAAATGTCTCGTTTTGCTCTCGAAACGATCCCGGTCATAAGGACCTCGCTTCTTTGATCGCGGACGACCAATAGCGTACTACCGGTAGGATGGCGCGATTCTGCGCTCTTGGCAAGCATTGTCGACAGAAAACTTTACTTCCTCTTTGGACGCCGCGAACAAGCCTAGACGAACCGGCTGATATGGAACTTCTCGATTTGAAACTTCTCCATGTGCCAAAACCGCATCCTATTCTTTCGAAAAGGGAAGAGGCTTCATGACTCCAGCTCGTTTGACGATCTCATGTATGGTTTTAGTTCTAGCCACGGGGTGCTCCAGCAAGAAGGACGCCAACAAAGCAAACTTTAAAGATGCCATCAACACCTACTACAGCGTTCATCCCGAGTGCCTTTGGACCACCTCGGTCAAGTTTCCGACTCGTGCCGACACCTCCGATACCAGCAAAACCACTCAATATGACGCTTTAACCGACCAAGGGCTACTCACCCGCCAGCAGGACAGCCGCAAGGTTTTTATCTTCGGCTCAAAGCAAGTCAACGACTATGACCTCTCCGACAAGGGCCGCTCGGCTTGGACGGCCGATCCGCAGGAACCAGGATCCGGCAACTTCTGCTTCGGCCACCGGGACGTCACCACCGTCGACGACTTCACCGTGAATGGCGGAACGGCGACCGCTGACTATCACTATCAACTGGGCGCAGTCTCGCCTTGGGCGGATAACGCGGAGGTGAAGACTGCGTTTCCGACGGTCCAGGCTGCTCTCGCGTCCCCGCTGTCGGACAAAGCAAGCTTGACCCTGGCCGATAGCGGCTGGGTGGTCACCCCGACCCCAAAGACCCCCTAGTCACCGGAAGGGCGTCGGTCATGCCTTCCCCCAGGAAAGTTGGGCGTTGCAAGGAAAGCGGCAACGCCCGGCTCAGACTCTATTGAATAGATTGGCGACGACACAGGGCTTGTGTGCAGAACTGAAATCGCGATTCCGATTCAGTCTACTGCCAGACTCAGTTGGTGGCGCACGTCCGCGCCCCGCACCCAGAAAATCACATCCGCTGCAATGTTCGAGGCGTGATCGGCAATCCGCTCCAGGCTCCGGGATATAAGGATCCCGTTCAGCGCCTGAATGGTGACATCAGGAGTCTCCTGGATCACGCCGATCAACCCACTGCGAGCAACCCGGTTCATACGGTCGATCTCATCGTCCATCGTCATGACCGATTCGGCGACCAAGGCGTCTGCGTCCAGCAGCGCTTGAATTGCGGTTCGGATCATGCGCGACGCGACTTCACCCATCCCGCCGACGTCAACTGGAAGGTCTGCGCTTTCGTACTCCAGCAGATCCAGCGTCCTGCGGGCGATACCCATCGACTGATCGCCGATCCGTTCCAGATCGCTATTGATTTTGATCACGGACAGAATGAATCTCAGATCGATTGCCATCGGCTGCTCTTTGGCGAGAAGCTCATAAGCCATCTCGTCGACTTCGCGGTGTGCCAGGTTGATGGCGGCTTCATTGTCCCGAACATACTGGCACAGCCCGGGATCCCGCTGCAGATAGGCATCCACCGCTGCCTGCACGGCCTGCTGCGATAAGGCCGCCATCGCAAGCAGCTTGTCCTTCAGTGCATCGAGTTGCTGGTGGAAGTGGATTCTCGGCAAACTTCTAGCACCTCTTCAAGAATTGTGCGCTATGCATTGTGAGAGAGATGCAAATTTATCTCGCAGAACCAAAATTACTAATACGAAAGTTCCAATGCGGAGTCGTTTTTCTCGAAAGTGAACTTTGAATGCCCGAATTGAAGCCGCGCATCATTGAACCCGTACGGGTTTGCAGTGTGACTGGCCTCATCGCCCAAGCTGTCTCGCTATAGACGGCGTTCGGCCTCACGGGCAGCATCATAGATCTGCTCGAACGAGTCGACTGCGTAGAGCACCTTCTGCATTTCAGAGACAAGAAACTTCTGGTTCAGCACCTGATCCAGGTTAAAATCCCGGATCTCTGGCCCACTCCCATTCAACGCCCGCAGGACGTGCTGAGATTCTCCTGGCGAAGAGATCAAACCACTTCCGTAGAGTTTGATTTGGCCGCCCTGGCGAATGACGCCAAACTCGACCGTAAACCAGAAGAGCCTCCCCATGCGTTCCAATGCATCCTTGTCATGCAAGGCCGCGCACACCTTTCCATACTGTTGCAGAAAATCGGCGAAGACCGGATGAGCATGCATGGGAACGTGTCCGAAGACATCGTGAAAAATATCGGGCTGGGGGATGTATTCGAGCGACTCACGACCGCGTAGCCAGGTGGTCGTGGGAAATCGCCGGCCAGCCAGCATCTCGAAGAAGGCCGCCGGAGGCAGAAATCCACTCACCGGTGTGGAATTCCATCCGGTTCGAGGCTCCAGGCGCTGGCTGATCTCGGTAAGGTTTGGAATCGAGTCCTCCTGCAAACCGATTGCTTCGAAGCCGGCGAGATACTCCGCACAAGCGTGCTCGCGAAGCTCAGGCATGCGGCGGCGGACGAGTTCGGCCCAGATCCCATGCTGCTCTGCCGTATACGCGGCCCAGTCCTGCTGTACCAGGTAGGAACTAGCTGCTTCCGCTTCCGGCTTTCCCATCGCAGTTATCATCATGTCTCCAATACGGCTGCTAAGGCTGCCAGCAGATCCACCTACGACCGCTCTTCGTGCGAGCGGGGGAACCTGAAAAACCTGGATGCGGGTGCCTATAGAAAACGGACAGACGCCCTCCCAATCATAGAGCCGAACCCCTATCAGACGCCTGCTCCAGGGAAACCGTTACCAAGGCGGCTGGCCTCGCCTCCCGATCTCGGAAGCCTGGCTCATTCGCTCTCGCAGAGTTGAGTCCGCCAGGGCGAAATCTCTCAGTGGTGCCCACAGTACTCTTGCTGGTTCTGATACCGCTGCTGATAGTGACCTTGGGCTCTGGCCAACTCTCCATAAACAGGTATATCTTTGGCAATCGTTGCGGCATTCCGGGTTTCATGGGAGTCCGACAACGTCTTTCATCAGCATCGAAATTGGAGTAACTCTCATGTCGTCTATGCTTTTGCATCCGGAAGTCCAAACCCCTAAGGGCTTTCTCCCCATCACTGGTACGGATTACATCGAGTTGTATGTCGGGAATGCCCGCCAATCCGCATACTTCTACCGCGCCGCCCTCGGCATGTGTCTGGTCGCCTGGGCGGGGCCGGAAACCGGCCTCCATGACCGCGCTTCTTACGTTCTGCAGCAAGGCAATATACGCCTGGTTCTTACCACGCCACTCCGCCCCGATGGGGGAATGGCTGAACACATTCGCCGTCATGGCGACGGGGTACGCGACATCGCCATGTGCGTCACCGATGCGAAACTCGCCTGGCGGGAAGCCACCAAACGCGGTGCCCGGAGCGTTCACGAGTGTCATACGCTTGAAGACCATTGCGGTCGTGTCAAAGTCGCCTCGGTTGCGGCCTATGGCGACACTATCCATACGTTCGTGGAGCGGGAAAACTACACTGGGCCATTTCTCCCCGGCTATGAATCGACCGACGAAGATCATGCGGCGCGTCCGGTCGGCCTAACCCGAATCGACCATATTTCCGGGAATGTGGGCTGGAATGAGCTCCATCGGTGGGTCGATTTCTACCGCGACACCCTCGGTTTTTCGTTATATCCGAAGTCCGGAGAGGCCGGGCCGGCGGGATACCTTTCGTTCAAGGCACAAGTTGTCAGCAGCGCAGAAGGAAGGATCCTCTTTCCTCTTAAAGAACCGGCGGAGGGGCGGGATCGCTCCCGGATCGAGCAATATCTCGAGTCCTATCACGGTCCGGGAGTCGAGAACATCGCCCTGGCAACCGGGGACATGCTCGGCACCGTGGCGAAATTGCGCCAGCAGGGGGTGCAATTCAGCAGTGTCCCGTCGAGCTACTATCGACAGCTCCGGGCAAGAGTCGGCAACCTCGACGAGCCCCTGGAAGAGCTCGAAAGATTGGGGATCCTGGTCGATCGGGACGACGATGGATACTTGCTGCAAGCCTTCACTCGACCCGTTGAGGATCGTCCGACACTTTTCTTTCAGATCATTCAGCGGAAGGGCAGCCGCGGCTTCGGAGAAGGAAACCACAAAGCTCTCGCTGAGGCTATCGCGGCAGAAAAGCGATTTCTCCGCTATCGCTAGCGCAGGGGAGTTGCGCTACTGCTTTGGCAACTTCTTGCAGAGGTTCTGTTCACCACAGTTGTCCTCACGGCAGCAACTGTGGTGGTCAAGAGACTTAAGCTGGTCCGTGATCGCCGGGAGCCAGACTGGATAGCTGGCGTCCCTGGTCTGCGTCCAAGAGGGCTGCACGGCTGGTTCGGACGACCGCGGCAAATGTCCAAAAAAGAAAGGCGACGGCGGTTAGACTCATCGCAGTAATGAGCCAAAGTGTTATGTCATCGTACGACATGGATCGATACCTCTCGCGCTGCTTCCTGAGACGCATCTCACATCAGAACCAGCAGATTCAACCACATTCGGGACAAGAAATCAGCGAAGCAAAGGTAAGTTCTACTTTTGGATAAAGCTCTTCGGCTGGGCAAAGCTCATCTGGCTTCCCCTTCGGCGTTGCTTTTCAGGCCTCTTCAGAGACTTCCGACAAACTATAAGAAGGAAGATGTTTTCGCAAGCGAAGAAAAGGCGATAACAACTTCTCTGGAATCCAACTGCTGAGGCGCGCATCGCGCGAGGATCTGTTGACATCACATACGCATGGAATTCAGACAGCTCGGATATTCAGGCCTCAAAGTGCCTGTCATCAGCTACGGAACGGGCACCTTCGGGGGCGCCAACGAGTTTTTCAAAGCCTGGGGCTCAAGCGATGTTAAAGAGGCAACCCGCCTCATCGACATATGCCTGGAGTCAGGCGTCAACCTCTTCGATACCGCCGATATCTACTCACAAGGAGTATCTGAGGAGATACTGGGCAAAGCAATCGAAGGTCGCCGTAATCAGGTTTTGATCTCAACCAAGGCCACGTTCTCGATGGGCGATGGTCCCAATGATGTGGGCTCATCACGCTATCACCTGATCGAGGCCTGTGAGGCGAGCCTCCGCCGCCTGGGCACCGATCATATCGACATCTATCACCTGCACGGCTTTGACGCATTGACTCCGGCCGAGGAAGTTCTTAGCACACTGGACACCCTGGTAACGAGCGGCAAGGTGCGCTACATCGCGTGCTCTAACTTTTCTGGCTGGCACCTTATGAAGTCGCTCTCCGTCTCTGATCGCTACGGCTGGGCCAGGTATGTCGGTCACCAGGTGTACTACTCCCTGATCAGCCGCGAATACGAATGGGAGCTCATGCCGCTGGGGCTTGATCAGAAAGTAGGAGCGCTGATCTGGAGCCCGCTGGGCTGGGGGCGTCTGACCGGCAAGATCCGTCGCGGGCAACCGCTTCCGGAGCAAAGCCGCCTTCACAAGACCGCAGAGCAGGGGCCTCCGATCGACGATGAGCATTTGTATAAGGTTGTTGATGCACTCGATGAAATTGCGCAAGAGACCGGAAAATCGGTTCCCCAGATAGCTTTGAACTGGCTACTGCAGCGTCCAACAGTGTCAACCGTAATCATTGGAGCTCGAAACGAAGAGCAGCTTCGTGCGAACCTTGCTGCGACGGGCTGGAACCTGACCGCGGAGCAGGTTGCGAAGCTCGATAAGGCAAGCGAGGTCAAGCGCATTTATCCCTATTGGCACCAGGAACAGTTCGTCAACCGGAATCCGCTGCCAGTCTAGTCCGCGAAGTGCAGGGCTGACGAATATTCCCCATCGCCGTTTCTCTTGCGAGGAACGATTTCCCCGTCTTGGTGCGCCTCTCCTGCTATAGTCATCCGCATGGCAGGAGAGGCGCAATGAACGATACAGCTCTAAGTCAGCCTTTGAAGACGGCCAGCGGATGGGGGATCGCCTTCGCCATCCTGATCATCATTGCGGGCATCCTGGCGATTAGCTTGCCTTTGGCTTCGGGAATCGGGATTACCATCGTCGTTGGCTGGCTGCTGGTTTTCAGCGGTATCTTTCATATCGCCGATGCCTTTCACGCCAAGGGCGCGGGATCGTTCTTTTGGCGCCTGCTGGTCGGCATCGTCTTTATCATAGGCGGTCTCGATCTGGCGTTTGTTCCGCTTCGCGGCCTCTTCACCTTGACCTTCGTTCTTGCCATCATTCTGCTGGTACAAGGTGTGATTGGTATCGTCTCTTTCTTCCGCCACCGCGGCATGACCGGCGCCCCATGGATCTTGATCAATGGCCTGATTACTCTCTTCCTCGGCTTGTTGATCTGGTGGGACGGTCCCGGCGCTGCCGTTTGGGTCATCGGCACCCTGGTCGGAGTGAACCTGATCTTCAGCGGTATTTCTCGTCTCATGATCTGGGGAGCAGTGCGAAAATCGCTGACCGCGTAGCCTGTGAACTGAGCCTGACGCAATACCTACAGCATTGAGTCCACCTGCCTGCCGGCCCCAATTGGCGCGGACGTCCACTCTGGCGTCCACCCGCAGCCGAATTCCTCGAGTCCACCTCTTGCATTCGGTAAAATAGGATGTAACTGCGGGTGCTCGTACAAGCGCAGCCATGACCACGAGCAGTATATGCACGGATAGTTCAACAGGCGTCGCTCTACGGGGCGCGAGCTTCAAATTACAAGGACGCATTCGGGTGGAAGCTTCCTCATCGTCCAGAACGAATGCTTCGATAAAGACACCCGTTCAATCATGACTTTGAAAACTTTCTTCCGCCTGGTCATCCTCTCTAGCGCGCTCACGACGCTTGTCCGCGCCCAGACCGCTCCATTCGATCTCGCTGGTCCGGAGGTCGATGTTCGGGTAGAGCGTGCCGGCAAGACACTGCCCATTTCTGCTGTCCCCAATCTGCTTGCCGGCGACCGCATCTGGATCCATCCCGATTTACCGGACACTCAGTCCGCCCGCTATCTGCTGGTAGTCGCATTCCTCCGTGGAGCTACAAATCCACCTCCCGAGAACTGGTTTACCCGCGCCGAGACCTGGAACAAGAAGATACGCGACGAGGGCATCTTTGTTGTCGTGCCGCCGGAGGCCGAACAAGCGCTCATCTTCCTGGCGCCTGAGACCGGCGGAGACTATTCGACGCTTCGCAACGCGGTGCGTGCTCGCCCTGGCGCTTTCGTCCGTGCATCCCAGGACCTCAACGTTGCCAGCCTGGATCGAAAACGGCTCGAGACGTACCTGCAGGCTATACGCGAGGCGGTTCTCAAAGAGCCCGACCAGCTTGAGGCCCGCTCGAAACTACTCGCTCGAAGTCTCAATATCAAAGTCGATCCCACCTGCTTTGACAAACCTGCTAACGAACAAGCCACCTGCCTTACGGCGCACACCGATCAGATGGTGCTGACAGACGCCCATAGTCAGTCGATGGTGTCGACCGTCACCTCAGGCGCCACAGCGGACTTGATGACTCAACTCACCGCGACGCCCACCGCGGGAGCCGGCTATTTCAGCCCTTATGTAGGCGCCATCATCGACATCGCTCGCATCCTCGATAATCTGCACACCGCCGAGTTTCAATACATTCCGGCGCTCTCTCTGCCGCAGCGGGACACGCTCAATCTCAAACTGAACAACCCGCCTTCCTTCAAAAATCCCAAGTCGGTGATCGTGATCGCCTTGCCTCCGGTGGAAGGACCACAAATACCTCCACTGCGAGCGGTCAATCCGAAGCAGACCTACTGTGTAGAGAAACCGGAGAGCGTCTTGAACGTGGAAGGCGCACCACTCGTCTTCGCGACCGATTACGCGCACGATCTTTCGATCCATATCCCTGAAAAATCCGGGAAAGAGACGATCGTGCCGATCACCGCCGATCCGAAGCTTGGCGGGTTTGTTCTGGACCCGAAGGCCCTTAGCGACAACAAGCTTGATCAAGAGGCCGTAGGCTATATGCGTGGCATGTGGGGGTTTCAACCCTTCGATGGTCCCAGCTTCCGATTGGCCAGCGCCAGACCGGAACAGTGGCATGTAGGCCCGTCCGACGAAAGCGCATTGATCACTGGACGCACCGATACTCTCCATCTCCATGCGGACAGTTCTTCTTGTGTGTCAAATGTGACTGTGAAAGACGAGAAGGGAGAGAAGATCGCCGCTGCATGGAATATGAATGCGCCCGACGACCTCGAAGTTCAGCCGGCGCTTCAGAACACGCCTCCCGGAAAGATTACAGTCGCAGTTACCCAGTTCGGCGACAGTACTCCCGACGAGCTTCACCTCCAGGCCTACTCTGAAGCCGGACACCTGAGCAACTTCACACTCTACGCCGGTGATCAGCAAGGCGTTCTCCGCGGAACGCGTCTCGACCAGGTGGCTGGTCTCGACTTGAACGGGACCCGCTTTGCTCCCGGAGCGTTGTCGAGGGCCGAGGAAGAGGACCAGCTGCAGATGTCCTTGATGCCGCAGACCAAACCGGAAATGCCGCAGACCAAGCCGGACTTCCAACCCAGTCAAAAGATCGTGGCGAAGGTCATGCTCAAGGACGGCCGAACGCTCCCCCTCCCGATCACCGTCGCAACGCCTCGCCCGCAAGTTACGGTGATCAGCAAGAGCATCCAGCCTGCCTCGGGTTTGCAACCGCCACTGTTACAGAATTCGAACACGCCACAGCTACAGATACATTTGACCGCCGCTGACGAGCTCTCTCTAGATGGTCAGCTTTCTTTCTCTTTGAAAGCCGTAGTTCCCGATCATTTCCCGCGCACTGAATCGATCGAAGTCGCCTCCGAAGACGAATCCCTTCGATTCACGCTGAGCTTAGCTAATGGCCGATTGGTCCTCGAGGATGCGAAGACGATCGTTGCGACTCTCGACCCGGAGAAGGATCTCGGAAGCTCGGCCTTCGGGCCGCTGAAGTTCCGGCCCATCGATGCCGACGGCGCAGCCGGCGATTGGCAGCCCCTGGCGCAATTGGTGCGACTCCCGGTTCTCAGTCAGCTCAAGTGTGCGAAGACTCCGGACAGGCAGTGCACGCTGACCGGCTCGAATCTCTTTCTGATCGATGCGATTGCCTCTGATCCGAACTTTGCCAACAGCGTCACGGTTCCAGAGGGCTATGCCGACTTGACGCTGACCGTTCCCCACCCCGACGCCAGCAGGACGCTCTATCTGAAACTGCGGGATGATCCTCAAGCGGTGAACACGGCGCAAGTGGCCGGACCGGCTTTAGACGTCTCTCAGCAAAGTGCCGCCGTACCGGCCCCAGCGGCTACCGTTGGCACTAATCACTGAGATCCAAGCGTCGTAATCACAATCCAGTCGCGACATTCGGGCCTCGCAATGACGTAAAGGCGGGGTTTATCTAAGCCGCGCCATAATCTCGTCCAGCACTGCCTTGCCGGGGCGAACCCGCTCTTGCGCCAATTGCCCCAGCGGTTCATCGACTACATTGAGCAGGTCAATGAAATTAGGCTTTTTGGGATCGATATAGAAGATACCAGTCAGCACTTCACCGCGCTCGTGCGACTCCATAAGCGCCTTGACTGCCGAAACCCGGCTCGATGGCTGATAGTCCTCATGCAGCTTGCGCAGCCGCAAATGAGAGCCGTCATGCATCTCGACATCGTAGGTCGTGCCCGGATCATACTCCACGGCAATGTCCTCGAAATGAGGCACGAAGCCAACTTCAGTGATCGCCTCTTCATGCTCTTGCATGTACTTGTAGCTCTTGGTCGATCCCTCATGATCATTGAAGGTCACGCAAGGCGATATGACATCGAGCATCACCGTCCCTTTATGCGCAATGGCCGCCTTCAACATCGCCAGCAGCTGTTTCTTGTCGCCCGAGAAGGACCTTCCGACAAACGTAGCACCGAGTTGAATCGCCAAGGTGCAGGTGTCAATTGCCGGGAGATCGTTGACCACGCCAGTCTTCAGCTTGGAGCCGATATCGGCAGTCGCCGAGAATTGGCCCTTGGTGAGACCGTAGACGCCGTTATCTTCGATAATGTAGATCAACGGCAGATTGCGGCGCATCAGGTGGATGAACTGCCCGACTCCGATCGAGGCAGTATCGCCATCGCCGCTGACTCCAAGCGCGGTCATGGTGTGATTGGCGAGCAACGCGCCCGTCGCGACTGACGGCATGCGCCCATGCACACTGTTGAAGCTGTGCGCGCGGCCCATGAAGTAGGCCGGACTCTTGGAGGAACAGCCGATGCCGGAAAGCTTCAGCACCCGTTCCGGTTGTACGCCCATCTCGTACATTGCGTCGATGATGCGCTCGGAGATGGCGTTATGGCCGCAGCCCGCACAAAGGGTCGTCTTGCCGCCGCGATAATCGATTACCTGAAGGCCAAGACGATTGGTCTTCGGCGCCGGTGGCGGCAGGGGGGCTGGGCTCTTGGAAACTGATGCAACTTCAGACATAAAGAAAATGCTCCTAGTTATGCTCGCGGCTTTCGAGTCGGTCTATCGGGTGTTCGTGGCTTCTAGCGAGTTCGACCAGCGACGAGAATCCAACCATCAGATCGTCCATAGTTCTTCTTTGTTTTTCTATGTTGACCGTTAGATCATCAACTCGTTCTTTAAGCTGCTTCAGATCGCCGCCAAGCTGCGACACATCCGCAGTGAGGAGTTCTATGTGGCCGGTAAGCGCCTCATGCCGCTCGGTAAGCCGATCCAGCCTTTCGTCGATGCTCATTCGGTCAGATCCTTTCCTGCAGGATCAACTCATCGGTCACTGACCGGGCATCCATCGGCAGCCCATTGAAGTGCCGGACGCTGCGAAGTTTCGTAATTTCCGAAGCTGGGAGGTCCAGTTTCAGCAGGCTCTGCATCTGCGCGTCCCGGTTCTGTTCGATCACATACACCCGCTCATGCGAAGCAATGAAGTCATGCACTTCGCGAGTAAATGGATACGCACGAATTCGCAGGTAGTCCGTTTCGACGCCATACTCCTTCTTCAACTGGTCGCGGCTCTCGATCACGGCGAAATCGGAGCTGCCAAAAGCAATCAAACCTACCTTGGAACGACCAGTCTGCGCCACGACCGGCTTGGGTACCAGCGTGCGCGCAGTCTCGAACTTGCGATTCAGACGCTCCATCAGGTTCTGATAATCATCCGGCCGCTCTGTATATTGCGCCTTCTCGTTGTGTCCGCTGCCGCGGGTGAAATAGGCGGCTTGAGGATGTTGGGTCCCGGGCAGGGTCCGGTAACCGATCGCATCGCCATCCACGTCTTTGTAGCGGGCAAACCCACCCAGACGATCAAGGTCGGCGGCACTGAGCACCTTGCCGCGATTCAAAGGCTTGTCTGGATAAGCAAACGGTTCCGACATCCAGTTGTTCATGCCGATATCGAGGTCAGAGAGGACGAAGACGGGTGTCTGCAATTGCTCAGCCAGGTCGAAGGCGGCATAAGCAAACTCGTAGCATTCCCCGACGCTGCCCGGCAACAGAATGACCTGCTTGGTATCTCCATGAGATAAGAAGGCGATCGAGAGCAGGTCGGCCTGAGCGGTGCGAGTCGGCAGACCAGTAGACGGCCCGACACGCTGGACGTCAAAGATCACGCCCGGCACCTCGGCAAAATATCCTAGGCCGGCAAACTCGGCCATGAGCGAAATACCCGGCCCCGAGGTAGCCGTCATGGAACGCGCCCCTGCCCATCCAGCCCCCAGCACCATCCCGACGGCAGCGAGTTCGTCTTCCGCCTGGACGATAGCGAACGTCGCCTTGCCATCCGGCTCAACCCGATACTTCTTCATGAAATCAATCAACTGCTCGACCAGCGAGGACGATGGGGTGATCGGGTACCAGGTCACCACCGTCACTCCCGCAAACATGCAACCCAGCGCGGCAGCCGCATTGCCATCGATGATGATCTTGCCCTCGGTAGCGTGCATGCGCTCGAGCACAAACGGGTCATGCTTGGTGAGCGATTCAGTGGCATAGTCGTACCCAGCCTTGACCGCATTCCAGTTCAAGTCGGCCGCCTTTTGCTTCTTTGAGAACTGGCGACGCAGCGCTGCTTCGACGACCGTCAGGTCCATCTCGATGAGCTTGGCGACGACTCCGACATAGATCATGTTTTTGACCAGCTTCCGCAGCTTGGCCTCGGGACAGGCAGCGGCGGTCAGCTTGTCAAACGGCACCGGGTAGCAAAGCACATCCTCGCGATACTGGGCCAGGTTCTGGCTCTCTTCATAGATCGCGGCGGCGCCCGACGGCAGCGAGAGAATGTCCTCCTTGGCCGTCTCCGGGTTCATCGCCACCAGGATGTCAATCTCCTTCTTGCGGGCGACGTAGCCATGCTTGCTGGCGCGAATGGTGTACCACGTCGGCAGCCCGGCGATGTTCGACGGAAAAAGGTTCTTGCCGCTGACTGGAATCCCCATGCCAAAGATGCTCTTCAGTAGAACATTATTGGCCGACTGCGAACCGGATCCGTTGACCGTGGCAACCTGGATACTGAAATCATTAACGATACGCTTCGCGGGGCTGGACACCGCGGTTTCCGGACTTCCCTGGACGTTCGCTGTTGAGTTGCTTGCCAGGGTAAGTTCTCCGGCTATATCTCCTGTCGCCATTTGGCGGGTTCCCTTCAAAGGAGGATGGCACGGGAAGACTCTCTCAAATCGATCTCGTACATCTTTCAGTATAGTCGGCCGGAGGGTATAGGGGCCGCCTCGGCAGAGGGAACGGGAGCGATCGAAACCTGAGTGGTTACGAGGCGGCGATGAATGGCGATCTCGCGATATCGGCTACAGCGCTAATTCTTGAGCGTCGCCGTAATCTCAGTAATTTCGGCCTTCAGATCGGCCGTCAGCGGAAGCAGCGGCATCCGCGGCGGACCGCCATAATACCCGTTCAGATCGCAGGCAAACTTGATGCCGGGGATTCCCAGCTCTCCGGCAACTCGCAGTGAGGCCCGCCGAATCCGCTCCTGTTTCTCCTGAGCGAGCTCTGGATCCTTATCCTTCCAGGCAGTGTAGATCTCCTCGCAAGCCTGGGGAGCGAAGGCCGCCAGGGCCAGGATTCCGCCCGCCGCGCCAGCTTCGAGAGACTCAAAGAGGAAATCCGGCGAACCACTGAGCACCTGGAAACCCACCTCCTTTGTCCGCGTCTTGATCGTCGGTGCTGGGGGAGCCATCGCCAGGGCTCCCCCACCGCCGAGCATTTCAGCCGAAACAAAGGTCGAGGACATCGCACCAAGCGCGGACTGCGCCTCGAACATACGCGCCGTGACAGCCGCAAATACCTCCGTCACCGTCACCTTGCGCCGGGGAGCAGACCGGGTTGCAGCCACCACCGCCGCAATTCGGTCAAGGCTGCCGCTGGAATCTTTCAAGCCGATGATGTTAGGGTGTGAAGCTAACTCGACGACTATCTCGACCGACAAGTTATACTTCGTGAACTTGGGAATGTTATAGAGAACGACCGGGAGTTCAGAGGCGTCCGCAACCATCCGGTAGTAGTTCAGAATGGCCGCGTCGCCCATCTGCGGAGTATAGAAGTTGGGCGTCCGCACCAGCACGGCATCGTAACGCTGATCTGCCGCAAACCTCGCCAATTTGAGCGTTTCAGCGACGCTCTCGCGGCCGACTCCGGCAAGCAGCACCTTCTCCGCGGCGGCTGCTTCCCGAGCCGTCTTTAAGACTTCACGGGATTCATCGTCGCCTAGCATAACCGCCTCGCCAGTCGAGCCGAGTACAACCATGCCCGAGAGTGGACTGCGCGAGTAACGGTCCACGTTATGCTCGAGCTTGCGCAGATACAGACGCCCATCTGGATAAAACGGAGTGGTGATTGCGGCGAAAATGCCTTCGAGCAACATAGCCTTATTGTACGGCGACCGCCGGCTTGGGCATCTCAGCGGGAAAGGGTGTGGCCCGCGATTGCAATAAGTTCACCACGACCGAGCGCACCAGGTCATAGCCCGGATCTCCACTAAACAGGCGATATTCGCTGTGGGTATCGCCGGTGTCCGACTCCAGCGAGAACTGCCGCCCGCCGGCCGCCGCCTCTTGCGGATGTGCCTCAGCCCATGACTTCTGCGCGAAATCATCCGATTGGAGATCATACTCCCACAGACGTTTTCCCCCCTGGCTCCGAACCAGAAAGCGGTAATAGGTGTGGAACTTGCCGACGGGTTGAAAGTATTGGACGACCTCCACCCTGTACTTCCCTACTTTAAAGAGGTCGAGAAGAAACCCATTCGCTTTCATGGCATCGGGTGCATTGGGGCTGGCATGAAGCGCTATCAATTTGGCCCGCACCGCATCCCGCTGCTGAGTCTTTCCAGCCGCCGCATAAGCGGTTACCAGGGTGGTATCGACCCGCCAGTCGTCGGGCGCGAGCTGACGCGCCTTCTCCGCATAAGTGACGGCAACATCTCCCAGGTAGAGGTTGAGGGCTGCCGAAGCCGCCAACAGATTCGCGCTTGCATTGTCTGGATCCTGTTGAAGTATGGTTTGGAATGAGGCCAGCGCCTTCTCCGGCTGGTTTGCCTTCAGATAGCTCAGTCCTTGATCCAGATCGGCGTTGCCCGGCTGCTGAGTGGACGGGCTCGCGGGCGCGTTAGCTGGTGCCGAAGTGGGCTGGTCCTGAGCGCCGCAAACGAGACCTGCTACTGCCAAGACCGCCAAGATCGCCGCGTCTCGCGTTGAGATAGAAAAAAGTGTCATGCAACCGCCACGGCACCAATTCTACGCAAGTGACGATACCGCTGCTTTGGCGCTATGCAAATGCTGCAGGGCATTGACGGTGAGGGTGTTCCGCTGCAGCGCAGCGATGCCCTCAGCAGCTGCCCGGGCCGCGGCCATGGTCGTGATCGTGGGAATCCTCTGGGTAACGGCGGCGCGACGAATCGCCTTTTCGTCGAAGAACGTGTCCTGCCCTTGAGGGGTGTTCACGATCAGCTGGATCCGGTCGCCCTTGATGTAATCGACCACATTCGGACGCCCCTCTTTCACTTTGTAGACGCGATCGACGATCATTCCATTCTGCGCGAGTACGACGGCGGTGCCTTCAGTCGCCACGATGTGAAAACCTAGCTCAATATATTGCCTGGCCAGCTCGACGAGCTGTGACTTATCCCGATCATTCACGCTGAAGAAGACGGTTCCCTTAAGCGGCAGATATTGGCCCGCCGCAATTTGGGCCTTGGCAAATGCCTCTCCAAAATTGTCGGCAACTCCCATGACCTCGCCCGTCGACTTCATCTCCGGCCCCAGGACGGTATCGACGCCAGGGAATTTATTCCAGGGAAATACTGGCGACTTCACGAAATAATGACTGCCGGTGTCGAGATCGCGGCCAGCAGCGAGTTGTTCCGGCAGCAAATCTTTCAGCTTGCGGCCCGTCATCAGCCGCGCCGCAATCTTGGCCAGGGGAATTCCGGTAGCCTTCGACACATAGGGAACGGTCCGCGAGGCCCGGGGATTCACTTCGATCACGAAGACCCTATCCGCGCCGCCTGGTTTCCGCTGAATGGCAAATTGCAGGTTCACCAAGCCCACCACGTTCAGCGCAAGCGCCAGCTTGCGCGTATATGTGCGGATGGTCTCGAGTACTTCTCCGGATAGGTCCACTGCCGGAAGCACACAGGACGAGTCCCCGGAGTGAATTCCTGCTTCTTCGATGTGCTGCATGATGCCGGCGATGATGACGTCTTCTCGGTCGCAGAGCGCGTCCACATCGACCTCGATCGCATCCTCGAGGAAGTGGTCGATCAAGACTGGACGTTCCTGCGAATATTCGACCGCCTCAGTCATATAGCGGGAAACCGACGGCGCATCATAGGCAATCACCATCGCGCGTCCGCCCAGCACATAGGAGGGCCGCACCAGTACCGGGTAGCCGATGCGATTCGCACCCTCGAGCGCCTCCTCGACGCTGGTCGCCATCACTCCCGGAGGCTGCGGAATACCTAACTCTTCGATCAGCTTCCCAAAACGCTTGCGATCTTCGGCCAGGTCAATCGACTCAGGAGACGTACCCAGGATGGGCACCCCGGCAGCCTTCAAACGCAAGGAAAGATTCAGCGGAGTCTGTCCTCCAAACTGAACAATCATGCCGACTTCCGCTCCACTCGACGCCTCATGTTCATAAATCGCCAGCACATCTTCCAGCGTGAGTGGCTCGAAGTAAAGGCGATCGCTGGTGTCATAATCGGTCGAGACCGTCTCCGGGTTGCAGTTCACCATGATCGTCTCGTAATCGTCTTCCTTCAATGCAAAGGCAGCATGACAGCAGCAGTAATCGAACTCAATTCCCTGCCCGATCCGGTTAGGACCGCTGCCCAGAATAATCACCTTGCGCCTAGCCGTTGGGGCCGCTTCATCTTCCTCGTCGTAAGTCGAATAGAGATAAGGAGTCATGCTCTCGAATTCGGCCGCGCAGGTGTCGACTAACTTGAAGACCGGTTTGATGCCCAGAGAGTTCCGCAGTTGACGGACCTGTTCGACGCCGTCGGCTCCCGGCAGCGACCACACTTCCGCGAGGCGCTCATCAGAGACACCCATACGCTTGGCTTTTCGGATCAGCTCCGGTGACACACTGGTCACCGTTTGCTCGCTGACCAAGGCAATCGTATCGGTGATCTCTTTGACATGGAAGAGAAACCATGGGTCCATCGAGGTCATGCGCGCCACTTCCCGCACCGTCATGCCGCGGCGAAAGGCGTAGCGGATGTAGTTCAGCCGCTCGGGCTGCGGAGTGACCAGCCGCTGCGTCAACCGTTTTGGATCGAGTACTTCAGCGGAGATCTTCTTGCCGGTGTCGAGCGAACGCAACGCCTTCATCAGCGACTCTTTGAAGGTCCGTCCGATGGCCATGACCTCGCCGACCGACTTCATCTGCGGACTTAGGTTCTCATCCGCCCCGGGAAACTTCTCGAACTGCCACTTCGGTATCTTCGTCACTACATAGTCGATGGTCGGCTCGAAGCAGGCCGGCGTTTTGCGGGTGATGTCGTTTGGTATTTCGTCGAGCGTGTAGCCGACCGCGAGCTTTGCGGCAATCTTGGCGATGGGAAAACCAGTCGCCTTCGAAGCCAGCGCCGAGGAACGCGAAACCCGGGGATTCATCTCGATCACAGTCATACGACCGTTCACCGGGTTCACCGCGAACTGCACATTCGATCCGCCGGTTTCAACACCGATCTCACGCATGACCTTGATGGCCGCGTCGCGCATCGCCTGGTATTCGCGATCCGTGAGCGTCTGCGCGGGGGCGACGGTGATCGAGTCGCCGGTATGCACGCCCATCGGATCCATATTTTCGATCGAGCAGATGATGATGACGTTGTCGGCGAGGTCGCGCATGACCTCGAGTTCATATTCCTTCCAACCCAGCACCGACTCTTCGATCAGGCACTCCTTCACCGGCGAAAGGTCGAGTCCGCGAGCGAGAATGTCCATCAGCTCTTCCCGGTTATAAGCGATGCCTCCGCCCGATCCACCGAGTGTGAAGGAGGGCCGGATGACCACAGGAAAACCGATCTTGGTCGAGAACTCTAGCCCGTCGCGCAGGTTGTTCACCAGCGCCGAACGCGGCATATCCAGGCCGATACGGTTCATGGCATCTTTGAACAGCAGGCGGTCTTCGGCCTTCTTGATCGGCCCCAACTTAGCACCGATTAACTCCACATCATATTTATCGAGAATGCCCGCATCGGCCAGATCGACGGCCAGATTCAGCGCCGTCTGTCCGCCAACTGTCGGCAGCAGAGCGAACTTGCCGGTGCGCCCCTCGTCCTTGAGCATCTGGCTTTCGATCCGCAAAATCTCTTCGACGTATTCCCGAGTGAGCGGCTCGATATAGGTGCGGTCAGCCAGTTCGGGATCGGTCATGATGGTAGCCGGGTTCGAATTCACCAGCACCACTTCATACCCCTCGGCGCGCAACGCCTTACAAGCTTGAGTGCCGGAGTAATCGAACTCCGCCGACTGTCCAATCACAATCGGCCCCGAGCCGATCACGAGAATCTTGGTAATGTCATTCCTGCGTGGCATTCTTTTCCTTACGTGTAAATCTCGCGGCGATGGCCGAACTGGATGACTAGGATTAGGAGTTCCCTGTTTCTGATCTCACAGATGATCCGGTAGTCTCCCACGCGATATCGCCAATAGCCTTTGAGTTTCCTGTCAAAGCTTCGCCGTGCAGTCGTGCATCCGGTTCAACTGCTACCCGCTGAAATACGTAGCTCGTGATCTGCAGTCGTATCTCCGGGCTGAGCTTGTCGAGTTGCTTCTCGGCCTTCTTGTTGAAGCTGATCTTCCAATCCATACTTGCGAATCAACTCCTCGAGGCTGATGTGAGGCGCGCTGTCCTCGGACGCCTCGACCGCCAGGTCATAGCCTTCTCGGTCCTCGAGATATTCCGCGATGGCTCTCCGCGCGAGTTCTGCCTTGCTCAAGCCGTCTTTCTTCGCATACAAATCCAGGATCTCTTCCAACTCCGGCTTCATATCGATCTCGAGCATGGTGCTCCTCCTCATGGCAGCGGAATGTACGAGGTGAACTGTCGCAGCCAGTACTCAGCAGCCTCATTCCATTATCGACCCCGCTTCCACTCCTCCATCATCGTGCGGAAGTCATGGAACAGATAATTCGAATCGTGCGGCCCCGGACTCGCCTCCGGATGATATTGCACACTAAATAGCGGCAGCGAACGATGCCGCAACCCTTCCAAGGTGTTGTCGTTCAGATCGATATGCGTCAGATCGACCTCGCTCTGCTTCAGCGAATCGGGATCGACGGCGAAATTGTGATTATGGGCAGTGATCTCGACCTTGCCGGAATCCATCTGCTTCACCGGATGATTCCCGCCGTGATGGCCAAACTTCAGCTTGTAAGTCTTCCCGCCCAACGCAATGCCGATTAACTGATGCCCAAGACAAATGCCGAACATGGGCTTTTTACCGGCCAGCTTGCGAATATTTTCATGCGCATAAGTGACCGGCTCCGGGTCGCCGGGGCCATTTGAGAGAAAAATGCCGTCGGGCTTCAGCGCTAGAACATCTTCCGCCGAGGTCTCCGCCGGAACCACGGTGACGCGGCAAGCTTCGCGGGTCAACATGCGCAGAATATTGTTCTTGATGCCGAAGTCGTAGGCCACGACATGCAAGTCGGCCGGAGGCAGCTTGGGCTGGTTTCCGTCCTCGTCGAGCGCGATCAACGGATCGTTGTTGTAATTCCGCGGATCGTTGCAGTCCCACTCGAAGACGGTCTTGGTGCTGACGACCTTGGCGAGGTCGGTGCCGTCCATTTTGCGGATGGCGCGAGCCTTCGCCACCAGCAAATCGCTATCGCTCTCGACGGTGGAGATGACCCCGCGCATGACGCCGTGGGTGCGCAGATGGCGCACCAGGGCGCGCGTGTCGATCTCCGAGATAACGGGAACGTTATAGCGTTCGAGATAATCGTCGGCGACTTGCTCAGAACGCCAGCTCGAGCTGACCGGCGAAAACTCGCGCGTGACCAAACCTTCAATAAAGGGTTTGGCCGCCTCATTGTCCGCGGAGTTGGTGCCGTAGTTGCCGATCTGCGGGTTGGTCAGGACGACAATCTGCCCCGCATAAGAAGGATCGGTGAAAATTTCTTGATAACCGGTTAAGGAAGTATTGAAAACGACTTCGCCGGAACATTCGCCCTTGGCGCCGTGGCCTTCACCGCGGAAGATGCGCCCGTCTTCGAGCGCAAGGATAGCCTGCATCGCTTCTCCGTGGAGTGGATTCAATAGATTTTAGCAGAAAACTTCCGCGCTACCCGGAACTGCGGCGGACGCGGCATGCGTATTTGATGGAAGTTTCACTTACAGGAAATCCATGCGCAGAAGATGGATCGACTATCTCATGCTGGCCGCCTTCGCCGCGCTTGCCGCGACTGCGCAGCAGACCACCTTTCGTTCCGAAATACACCTCGTCACTCTGACCTTCAGCGTGCATGATGCTTCAGGGAAATTTGCGGCCGGGCTCGGCGCAAATGACTTCAGCGTCTATGAGGACGGCGCTCCGCAGAAGATCGCGTCATTCTCCGGCGACTCTCAATTGCCCCTCAGAATTGGGCTGCTGGTCGACGTTTCCGACTCCCAGAACCAGTTCCTTAAACGCCACGTCAAAGACACCGAGGCCTTCCTGCGTGAGATCCTCCGCCCCCAGGATCAAGTCTTCGCCCTCTGCTTCGGCGATCACATGAGGTTAGCAAGTGATCTGACATCCTCGCCGGCTGGCATCGTCACTGGGCTGCAGCACTTCGAGAAGAACGCAGGAAGTCTACCGGAGCTGGCTCCTGACCCGTCTCGCGAGGGGGGCACGGCGCTCTTCGACGCGGTATATGCCGGCGTCGAAGAGAAGCTCTCTGGCGGCAGCGGTTATCGCCGCGTCCTCATTTTGTTCACCGATGGAGAGGAAAATTCGAGCGCTCACGACGAAGTCGAAGCCATTGCGGAAGCTCAGGATGCAGACGTTCTTGTCTTCGCGGTACGCTACACGGCAATCCATCACGGCAGGATCTCCGCCAGAAATCAACAAGGCGCCGCTATCCTGCTCCACCTGACCGGACAGACCGGGGGCCGCGACTTCGATGGCCTGCATACAGACCTGTCGCAGGCATTCCAAGAGATTGCCGAAGAACTACGCTCTCAATACTCACTAAGCTACTACTCGACCAACAAGGCGGCGGATGGAAGCTTCCGCAAGGTCGTGATTCAAGCAGCGCCCGCTGGACTTGTCGTGCGCTCGAGAGCGGGATACTACGCTCGAACAAGTTCGCCATTTCCCTGACAGCAGCTTGCCATGGCGCTCTGGTTGACAACTCCTAATTCACCCTGGTGGGAGGAATGCCAAACGCTCCTTGTGAGCCGTCGGAGTGGTAATCGAGATAGGTACGATATCCCTGCAAATCCTCTTCACTGACGACTGTTTCCAGGATCAGTTCCGGTTCGTGCTGAGCGAACATGCTGGCTTCCAGAGGAATATGCATCACCCCAAAAACATCATCTTCGACCGATCCTAAACTCAAGGACGCCGTATCGACCGCGTCAGGGCGTCCTACGAATTCCTCGCGATAAATGGCGATATGAATAACGCCCCCGTCGATGACCAGGATCTTCGCAATGTTAAAGTGATGCGACCATCCACGAATGGAGTAGAGGCCGCCGACAATCCAGTTCGGTCCGGAATGCAGTGCAGCATTCGAGATATCGCTCATCGTACGACCCCCATCTCTTCTCGCGGCCAGTAAACAAAGGCGGCCTTGCCGTAAATTAGCTTCCGCTCCACCGGGCCAAAGTCGCGGCTGTCGCTCGAGATCGAGCGATGGTCTCCCATGACAAAGTATTCACCCTGCGGCACACGAAAGCTGTCCATCGAACGGACATCACGGAAACGCTCTGGAACATATGGTTCAGCGACTGCTTTCCCGTTCACAAACACTTCTCCGTCATCAATGCGGACCGTGTCCCCCGGCAATCCGATCACGCGTTTGATATAGCTCTTCTGTGTGTCCCGGGGATAGTAGAAGACGACAACATCGTCACGCTCGATCTTTTCAAAGTTATAGGCGAACTTGTTGATGAAGAGGCGGTCCTGGTCATGCAGTCGAGGCGCCATGCTCGTGCCCTCGACCTTCACCGGTTGATAAAGGAACGTAATGATGAGGAACGAGACAACAACTGAGATCATCAGGTCGCGCAGCCAGACCCGCAATTTCCCGGTAACCGGAGGAATCTCTTCCATCGAATCCTTACCGGACGAGCTCTCCACCGGGTTGGCTTCGAGCATGAGCAACGGGTTTTCGTTGAATGAATCGTTCATCGTTGGAGTATCGCTTCAATTGTTTAACAACTGCTGGCGCGCTCCTCCATTCTACTTGGAATGTCTCTCATTGAAGGCGTTTTAAGAGCAGCCCAGGCTTCCAGACGGGCAGGTCATTGGCGATCGGCTGGGCTTCTGCAGCGCCTGTCGCTGGTTGGCCGCAGGAACATATTGCCCGGTAACATCGGGGCCGCCGAGATTGGACTCCTGCAAGGTCAACGGGCGCTGGAGCACCATCTCAATAGGCGTTCCTGAAGGAATGCTGATGTCATTGCCATGCGTGAACAACGAGACAGCAGCCCCGGCGACCGCTCCCGCAGCCCCACCGATGCCTAGCCCTTCAAAGGGATGGCCGTTGACGCCACCCGAGATGGCTCCGACGCCGCCACCGACCTCCGCGCCTCTGCCCGCTGCTTTCGCTACGTCGCCCGCGCTGCTGCCCTGCTGTATCTTCCCCTCGTCGCCTTTGACTCTGGGGCCATCAGACCCCGGCAATCCACTCACCTGTCCGGGTATCTCGACGACCGAACCGTTCGGGAAGATGATGCTGGTGAAATGCATGGTCAGCTTGGCCGGACCCTTGATCCGGATGTGACGTTCGACCGAGTCGACGACCCCCTGCACATAGACCCCGGCGGGGATGACGGCCCGGCCGTTCGCCAGCACTGGAAAACTAGACTGCAAATAGACGCCGTCCCCCGCCTGAGCGGTCTTGGTGTTGATGGCGCTGCGAATGGTCAAGAGCACCTTGGTTCCAGCCGGGATCTCGAGCGTCTTCGCAGATGGTTTACTCGCCTCGTCGGGACCGGATTTGGCGGTCGAGGGGTTTGACGATGATTGCGCAACGACACCAAGATTCAGCATCATCACCGCCCCACAAGCCGCAATAATCCTTCCAAATTCACGCATAATCACGCCTCTGCCAGATAGACGGGGATCGGACGGGATCGATAGCCGGGCGAGTTACCATAGGCTCACCGATGAACATTGTTGACACTCCGGCGGAGATCATCGCTACTACTTTAAATCAGCGAATCCGCTTCGCCGACGCCTATTCTGTCCTCCAGGACGCAATTGCGGAGCGGGCATTCCCAGGCGCAAGTTTCGGGGTGTTCTACGAAGGAAAAATTCTTGCGTTAGACGGGCTTGGGGGATTTACCTACGACGAGGATTCACCCGTCGTGCAGCCAGGAACGATTTACGACCTCGCCAGCATTACCAAAGTACTGGGAGCCACCTCTGCAGCAATGCTGCTCTACGAGCGCGGCCGCCTGGATCTCGATCAGATCCTTGGCGAAATCCTCCCTGGATTTGTGATCGGCATGCCTTCGGCGCGGGAACGATGCCGGGTAACGCTCCGTATGCTTCTAGCACATTCTTCAGGACTTCCAGCGTATGCCCCGCTTTTCGAAGCAAACCGCACGCCAAATGCACTGCTTGCCGCCTGCCTCCGTATGCCTCTGGAATCCACCCCTGGCGCCCGTTCGGAGTATTCAGACATCGGCTTTATCCTGCTAGGTAAAGCGCTTGAGATTTTGGCTGGCGAAGAGCTCGATCGGTTTTGTAACCGCGAAGTCTTCCAACCCTTAGGCCTCACCGCTACCGGTTACAAACCTCCACTAGCCAGCCGAAACTTCATCCCTCCAACCGAAGACGATAAAGACTTTCGGCAGCGCGTTATCCAGGGGGAAGTCCACGACGAAAACTGCTTCGTTCTCGGAGGGATCAGCGGCCATGCGGGGCTTTTTTCGAACGCCCTGGATGTGCTTCGTTATGCTTCCTGCATCGTATCGAGTGGAAAAACAGAGAAGGGTGAGGTCCTCTTCTCACCCGAAACGTTGAGTCTCTTTGCCCGAAGGCAGGATTCTCCGTCAGATAGCTCGCGAGCGCTTGGCTGGGACACGCCATCGGGGGACTCGTCCTCAGGCCATCATTTCAGCAGCCACTCCGTTGGACATCTCGGCTACACGGGAACTTCTCTTTGGATTGACCTCGATCGGCGGCTCGCTGTCACGCTGCTCACCAATCGAACCTGGCCGGATCGTTCCTCGCAAGCCATTCGCAAAGTCCGTCCAGCCTTTTACGATGCCGTTTTCAATGCCATCGCAAGAGGAATGTGTCCCGTCTCACACCAGTAAACGTTTGAGTACGTCCAATCAGGTAGGCGAGGATTCAATTTTCCCATTTACAAGCCGGTTAGGTCTAAAATGGGGAAGTTCGTAGCGGGTAAACACTCAAAAACATGGCCACCATTACAACGAACGCAGAAACGCAGAATAAGCCGGAGAGACAGCAACATTCGGCCGCGAGTCTCAACCATCTCACCACCGAAAGCGCGAACGAAGCTTCCCAAGGCTTCGATACGAAATCCGCTCTCGAAATCGCAAGAATAATCAACCACGAAGATTCGAAGATCTCCGCTGCGGTCAAGCGGGCGCTTCCGGAAATCGCTCTAGTCATCGATTCGGTTGCGCGCAGTCTGCGTGACGGAGGACGCCTTATTTATGTGGGCGCCGGATCGAGCGGCCGCATCGCCGCGCTCGACGCATGCGAGTGCCCACCATATTTCTCGACTCCGCCGCAGGCGGTGCAATACATCATGGCTGGCGGGCCGAAAGCACTTGCATCGGCTGTCGAGGTCAACGAAGACTCTGAAGAACTAGGGCAACGCGATATTGCGAGGCGGCGTCCCACTCGGAAAGACATGGTGATCGGACTCTCATCGAGCGGACGAACTCCGTACGTCGTGGCTGCCGTTGCCTATGCGCGCGCCCGCGGCGCTAAGACCGCGGCAATCACCTGCAATCAAAACACGCCGCTCGCTGACGCCGCCGACATCGTCATTGTTGCTGAGGTAGGCGCTGAAGTGATCTCCGGGTCAACACGGATGAAAGCCGCGACTGCCCAGAAGATGATCACCAATATGATCACCACCGGCGCCATGACGCGTCTCGGATATGTCTACGAGAATGCAATGGTCAACGTCCATATGCAAAACTCCAAGCTCGTGGAGCGCGGAATTTCATTGTTGATGAGGTCCTGTGACATCGATCGCGAGACTGCGGTGGACACGATCAAGTCCGCAGGGCGCAGCATTCCTGTGGCGTTAGTCATGCTAAAGGCCGGTGTGGATAAACCTGAGGCCGTTCGACGACTCGCCCGCTCGGATGGAAACGTGCGGCTGGCGATCGAAGACACGACGCTCGAATTGTAGATCCCTGAAACTAACGAAAAGCCGCCTCCCGATGAGGCGGCTTTTCGTTTGAGACTACTCTGCATCAAGATTGAGCCTTGCACTGAAGCGTCGTTGCAACGTGGCGCTGGCGCCAGCCCGATTCTTACTTGCCTCTTACTTGCCCCACACCTTGTCCAGGAACAAGTAACGATCGCGGTTACGATCCGGTTCGGCCGCCGGATCCGGGCTTAAGTGCATCACTTCCCATCCCGAATCGGCCTTGTAGTTCGGCCATTTTGGGAGCGTGTCGCCGTTCGGATCGCCGGTCTTGGCGAAGTTCGTCCAATATTTCCGCATAATCTCGCTCATCTTGTAATCCTCAGGCCGCCAGTTGTATCCCTGCAAAAGATCGAGCGCTCCAAAGACGTAGGGGATCTCGGAGGAATGGTAGGCGGCGATTCCTCCGGGATGATTCGGGTCTGCGGGCGTAACCAGATCAAAACGATAACGGTAGACCGGCTGAGAGCCATCGGCAACCGCGGCTTCGAGCCACTTCCAGGTAGAGAATGCGATGAACCGGTCACTCGCCAAGTCGGCGGCAGCGCGCACTACATCAGCATCGGAGGTCGCGGAGTAGAGTCGAAGCAATTCAGCTGACTCCGAACCAAACTGCTTGTCCAGATCGGCTTTGAAAAGCTCCAAGGTGATTTTTTCGTTGATTCCACCTTCGTCGCGATTCCAGCCTGCCAACAGCGGGACGTCATTCTGTTTCTTCGCCGCGAAGATGGCGGGAACGCTTTCCGGCAAGAAGTATCCGTCGACATCGGGAGCGAAGCGCACTCCGGGAGGCGGTTTGGCGGCGGCATCCAGCAACTGCTGCGCCGGGATAGCTCGTAGTTGCTCCAGCGTGGTTGCAGAAAGTACCGTCGTCGCGAAATTCGAGCCCTGCGATTCAGCATCCGCTAAAGCCTTGTAAGGCAGGCCGCCACTCGAGAACGCGCCGCCACTCTCCCCAATCGCTCGAATGAAGAGCCCCTTAGCTAGCGGAGAAGCCATCTGTGAGCTGACCGAGAACGATCCCGCGCTCTCGCCAAAGATAGTGACCTTGGCCGGGTCGCCGCCGAACGCCGCGATGTTTTTCTGTACCCACGCCATTGCTGCTGTCTGATCGAGGAAGCCATAATTCCCCGCGGCCTTCTGCGGGGACTCGGCGGCTAAGGCCGGATGCGCGAAAAAGCCAAAGATTCCCAGGCGATAGCTCATCGAGACAACCACTACCCCGTCCTTGGCGAGATCGGTTCCGTCCTGCCTCGGCTCGGAGGACGAGCCGCCGAGAAAGCCTCCGCCGTAGATCCAGACCATGACCGGCAACTTCGCGTTCTTATCGGCAGCAGGAGTCCAGACGTTCAGCGTCAAACAGTCTTCACTGGTGCCCGGGTCGCGAAAGACCATGTCTGCGTAGAGCTTGGACTGCATGCAGCGCGGACCGAACTCAGTCGCCTGGCGCACTCCATGCCATTTTGCCGCCGGCACCGGAGGCTTCCAGCGAAGCGGTCCAACCGGAGGTTGAGCGAAGGGAATGCCAAGGAATACCCGAACGTCGCCTTGCGCCTTTCCCGCAACCTTCCCCGATTTCGTCTTGACCATCAATTCGGGTTTCTTCTCAGCGAACGAAGGTTGAGTGAAAGGAACGATGGTCACGATCGCAGCGATTGACACCACACACAAACTCTTGAGTTTTTCGATCACGAATTCTCCGCTTTGGAACAGGGTGAGAAACCTAGCGTTGCAAGTGTACTAGTTGATGTCCAAAGTAGCCTCTCACTTTGCCGTAAAGTCGAGCAAGCTCCTGGTTTACAGTAAGATTTCAATTGGAGCAATCAAGCCGATTATGGATAAGTTTGTTGTGCGCGGCGGAAACCCGCTGCTCGGTACCATCCGTGTTAGTGGAGCCAAGAATTCAGCCCTTCCTTGCATGGCCGCGGCCATTCTCACCGAAGATGAAGTCGTTCTGGAAAATATTCCCCAGGTCCAGGACATCGAGACAGAACGCAAGCTGCTAGTCTCGATGGGCGCCGAAGTTGAGCTAGGCTATGGCCGGGCCCAACATCGCACCACGATCTCCTGCCGGGTGCTCTCCGATCCCACCGCGAAGTACGAGATCGTCAAGACCATGCGCGCTTCCTCGCTGGTGCTGGGACCTTTGGTCGCGCGCACCGGCCTGGCCCGGGTTGCGATGCCAGGCGGCTGCGCAATTGGCGGCCGTCCCATCGACCTCCACATCAAAGGGCTTGAAAGCATGGGCGCGGTGATCAGCTACGAACATGGCTATATTGAGGCACGCGCCGAACGCCTCAAAGGCGCGCACATTGTCTTCGACAAAGTCACGGTGACCGGGACCGAAGATCTGCTGATGGCTGCCGTTCTGGCCGAGGGCGAGAGCCTCTTTGAGAACTGCGCTCGGGAGCCCGAGGTGACCGACCTCGCTGCGCTACTTACCGCGATGGGCGCGAACATCGAAGGAGCAGGTACGGCGACCATTCGCGTCAAGGGCGTGGATAAGCTTCATGGAGCGCGCCATCGCATCAACCCCGACCGCATCGAGGCCGGCACCTTCCTCATCGCCGGCGCCATCACCGGCGGCGATCTCTGCGTTGCCAACTGCAACCCAAGTCATTTGGGCGCCATCATCGGAAAACTCACCGAGGCTGGAGCACGGATCGACCCCATCAATGGAGAGTCGCTTCGCGTGCGCAGCGAAGGCACGCTCAAAGCCGTCGAGGTGTCCACCCAGGAATATCCTGGATTTCCGACCGACATGCAGGCCCAGTACATGGCGCTCGCCACGCAGTCGGAAGGAACATCGCAGATTACCGAGAACATCTTCGAGAACCGTTTCATGCATGTGCAGGAGCTGGTTCGCATGGGGGCCGACATTCGGGTAGAAGGCCGCACCGCGACCATTCGCGGAAAGTCTCAGCTCTCCTCCGCTGCGGTGATGTGCTCTGATCTGCGCGCCTCGGCTTCGCTGGTCTTGGCCGCCTTGGTGGCCGATGGCGAGTCGATCCTCGACCGCGTATATCACATGGATCGCGGCTATGAGCACATTGAGGAAAAGCTGAGAGGCGTTGGCGCACAGATTCGCCGGATGGGCAATGTATTCGGAAACCCCAAGCGCGAGACCGTGGCAGCCGGGGCTTAGTTTTTGCATCTTAGAAGATGGAGCTGCGAAAGATGGCAATCGATATTCGAGAACTACGCGAACAACTGGTGGAGTTACTCCGCGGTGGCAGCGCGCATGCCGACGTTAACTCAGTGCTGGCCGACTTTCCCACTGAGAAGCGCGCCGCCAAGCCGCAGGGCGCCCCCTACAATGCATGGCAACTCTTGTGGCACATCCACTTCACTCTTCACGACCTGCTGGATTTTTGTACAAACCCGAAGTATCTCGCTCCCAAGTGGCCAGATGACTATTGGCCTGCTGAGCATGTGCCTCCATCCGAAGATGCGTGGGATTCCGTGGCCCGCGGACTGCAAGCCGACCTTGCCGAATTCCAGAAGATCATTATGGATCCGGCAGAGAATATGTATGCAACCATTCCGTGGGGCGACGGGCAGACCGTCCTTCGCGAGATCTTCTTGGCAGCCGACCACACCAGCTACCATCTAGGACAGATTGTTCTCTTGAGGAAGCAGCTCGACTCTTGGAAGAGCTGAGCTGCCTATACCAGGATTAGTTCTAGAGTTAATCCGAGTTAAGGATTAGCTCTAGAGTGAAGGATTAGCTGCCGACTTAAAGATTAGCTCTAGACTTACCGCCAACTCACAGCCAGTTGCCACTTCAAATTGCGTACGGCAGTTTTGTGAAGGACCCGCTCAAACTCCTCAAGCTCTCTGATCACGTTCCGAGTATCGCACCCCAAATTATCGGGAGACTCTCTGAGGTACTCCATCAGCGCACAGATGGTCTCCAATCCGTCATCAGGGGAGAACCATTGTGGTGGCGGCAGGGTCTTCGCCCACTCCGGATCGCCCGCGCCCTCATCCAGCAGTAAGGCCATCGAGTTATGGTCTGCAGAGAAGAACTCCAGCAGAGGCTTGACTCCCAATCGTTCCGCGAGCTTCTCCAGAGCATCTTCATTCCTTGCTAACACTCTGCCATTCACAAAGATGTCGAAGCCCGGATCCTCTCCCTCGACGACGATGTACATCGACGCGCTCATGCCAGTATGATAACCGACTGCGAGTTGGTTTCAGCCTTCAGTTGAGGCCGGCATTATCTGAATTGTCAATGGAGTGTCGCCCCCAGGTTTGTTCCTCCAAAGTACAGCAAGGCTCGCCGCCATCAACGCCATTCCAGCGACAGCTCTCCAGGTTGGCGTCTCGTGCAGAAGAATCAAACCCTCGGCTACGCCGACGAGCGTAACCACCCATTGTGATGAAGTCACTTGGTAGCTTTGCAAGTGACGAAGTAGCCAATAATAAAGAGGAAATGCCAGCACACTTCCGAAAATCGCAGTCAGGAACTCGACCGCCAACGAATGTCCAGCCGGGAAATAGCTTGCGTGGTCTTCTACAAGCTGCGCCAAAGGAGCTAGGACGGCGGCAGCGAAGACGAACTGAATACCGCTCATCATCACCGGATGCACGCCGCTAAGTTCTCGCTTGACGATGACAACGGAACCAGCGATGAGGGTCGCGGCCGTAAGAACTGCGGCGATGCCAGGCAATTGAGCAGCGGCGAAAGAGAGTCCCTGAGAAACAAGAATAGCGGTTGCTCCTACGCCGCCAATCAACGGAGTTAAGACCGTTCCGCTCGCTCGACCCTCGATCAGCGAGGCAATCAGCGGAGTCATCGAGAGAATAACCACCAGCAAACCCAGCGTGATATGTACCCCGGCCCAAACTGTGAGACCGGCCGGGAGCGCCATCATGGTGACACCCGTCAGTGCAGCGATGCCTACGTAACGGCGCCGGGGAAAGCGAATCCGCAATATCGCGCTGATGGCAGCGAGCATCAGTGCGGCAACGGAGCAGCGCCAAGCTAGAGCGTGAAGCGGAGAGATATCCACATCACGAAGGATCAGCCACTCGGATCCCCAAATCAAGCCGATCAACGTCAGTGTCGCCAATCGCCAGGCGCCCATTCTATAAAGCTCCTAGAGCAGCTGCATCTAGTTCTGGATCGGAATGTGTTAACAAGCAAAATTTGTTCTGGTGAAAACGCCAGGATCCGGTGAGTGCCGCGGTAGCGCTGAATTCATGGCTAGCACCGGAGGTGGAAAGCTCCGTCTCCCCAAGCTGCTTACTAGAACCATCTACAAATAAGAATGGCTGCGTTGATCCGCAGCCATTCTTCGTGCCTATTGCTCATGTAGATTTAGCGTGGTCCGCGACTTCCCGCCCCGGGTGCGCCGGGACCGCGGCCTCGTCCACTGCCACCGCTGCGGCGGCGACGGCGGCGCTGACCTGCAGGTCCAGCTCCCGAAGCCGAACCACCACCCGCGGCTGCTCCGACAGTTGCTACCGGTGCGCCTTCGGCGCGGTTGAAGTTCGGCTCATCGCCTTCTTCGAAATCATCTCCACCCTCAACTTCGTCGAAGTCGTCGCCGCCTTCGATAGTGATGGTGCTGGCGTTCGAACTCGGCTGCCGTTCTACTGGTGCGTGGCCGCCCGGATTTGGCGTTCTCGTTGCCGGAGCAGCGCTGCCTTGCAGCTCGGCAGCGACACCAGGCTCAGGTAAGCCTAGCTTCTGGCGCTGCTCCTTCAACAATGCTTTACGGGAGAGCTTGATCCGGTTGCCTTCGATGCCCAGCACCCGAACCAGGACCTGATCGCCTTCATTCAGCTCGTCCTTAACTTCCTTGACCCGATGTTCGGCGATCTCGCTAATGTGCAGGAGTCCATCCGTGCCCGGAAATAGCTCGATAAATGCGCCGAATTCAGCGAGTCGAACCACCTTCCCGAGATAAGTCTTGCCTACCTCCGGAACTGCGGTCAGGTTGCCGATGATCTCGAGCGCCCTGGCCAATCCATCGGCATCAGAAGAAGCTACGTTGACCCGGCCAGTGTCTTCGACATCGATCTTGACGCCGGTTGATTCGATGATTCCACGAATGACCTTGCCACCTGGCCCGATGAGGTCGCGAATCTTATCCACCGGAATCTGCAACGTGCGAATCTGCGGAGCATGCTTCGATTTCTCCACTCGTGGCCCGCTGAGGTGAGCATCCATCGTGTCGAGCAGGAAGAGCCGCCCGCGCCGGGCCTGCTCCAGCGCCTCGCGCATGATTTGCGAGGTGATGCCGCTGATCTTGATGTCCATCTGCAAAGCAGTGATCCCGGTGCGCGTGCCAGCGACCTTGAAGTCCATGTCACCGTAGTGATCTTCCGCTCCGGCGATGTCGGTGAGGATCGCGTAGTTCTCGTCTTCCTTGACCAGACCCATGGCCACGCCGGCGACGGAGGCCTTGATCGGGATGCCGGCATCCATCAACGCCAGGCTTGCGCCGCACACCGAAGCCATTGATGAAGAGCCGTTCGACTCGAGGATGTCGGAGACGATGCGAATCGCATAGGGCGACTCCTCTTCGCTTGGCAGCACGCCGGCAATGGCGCGCTCCGCCAACGCTCCGTGCCCGATTTCGCGGCGGCCCACCCCGGTCATGCGCCCGGTTTCTCCGACTGAAAACGGCGGGAAGTTATAGTGCAGCATGAAACGCTTCTTCTGCTCGCCCTGGAAACTCTCCAGCCGCTGCGAATCGTCGTTTGTGCCGAGCGTCGCGGTAACTAGAGCTTGAGTTTCGCCGCGCGTGAAGAGCGCCGAGCCGTGGGTGCGCGGGAGTACGCTGGTCTCGATCGTGATCTGACGAATCTCGTCGAAGGCGCGCCGGTCAGGACGGGTGCGCTCCTTGGTCACCTGCTCGCGGAAGATCTGCTCGCGAAGCGCTTCATAATACTTTGCCAGCTTTGCCTTGGCGCCGGCTTCGCCCTCAGGAAGTTCCTTGGCTAGGTCGTCCTTGATCTGCTTGATCAGCGCGTAGCTTTCGAACTTGCCATGCTTCTGGGTATCTAACGCGTCGCTTAAGCGGTCGCCGATCTTGGCTTTCAACGCCGCGAAATACTCATGATCGAACTCGATGGGCGCGACCGTACGCTTGGTTTTTCCCGCAAGGCCAACCAGTTCGTTGATTGCAACAACGATCTTCTTGATCTCAACGTGGGCGAAATCAATAGCATCAGCGACCAACTCTTCGCTGACTTCTTTCGATCCGCTCTCGACCATCACGATGCCTTCGCTGGTGCCGACAATGGTGATGTTCAAGGTGCTGATCTCGCGCTCAGCGTACGAGGGATTGACGACGAACTCGCCATTCACATGACCAATGCGAACAGCACCGACTGGGCCGTTAAAAGGGATATCCGAAAGCGCCAGAGCGGCGCTCGCCGCATTGATGCCGATGATGTCGGGATCGTTTTCCTTGTCGGCGGAAAAAACCAGCGCAATGACCTGCGTCTCGTTGCGGAAGCCCTCCGGAAACAGCGGGCGTATCGGGCGGTCGATCTGCCGGGAGGTGAGGATTTCTCGCTCGCTTGGTCGGCCCTCACGCTTGATGAATCCCCCGGGAATGCGGCCACCGGCATAAGCATATTCACGGTAGTCGACGGTGAGAGGAAAGAAGTCAATACCTTCCTTGGGATCGGGCGAAGCGACCGCAGTCGCTAGGACCACGCTGTCACCCTGAGTCACCAATGCAGCGCCAGAGGCCTGCTTGGCCATCCGGCCCGTTTCAAAATGCAACTGCTTGCCACCGGCAAGCTCGACGGTCACGTCGTGTTTCATGGAACCCTCATTTCTCGATCTGTCATGGGACGGGTAGGTCAGCGGAGAACGCGCGAACGCGAAGAGGCAGCATAGCCATCGGGCCTGCCGCCTTCGGAGGTCTGTCGGCCACTCTTATGGCCGGCTTCAGATATCTACACTCTCGCTGTATTGTTGGGGACAAGTGTCTCGCTTACTTGCGAATGCCCAGCTTGCCGATCACCTCGCGGTAGCGATCGGTATCGGTGGTCTTCAGGTAGTCCAGCAGGCGACGACGCTTGCTTACCAGCATCAAGAGGCCACGGCGGGAAGCATGGTCTTTCTTGTGCGTTTTGAAGTGTTCGGTCAATTCGCCAATGCGTTCGCTAAGGATCGCTATCTGCACTTGAGGACTACCGGTATCGGAGTCATGAGTGCGGAAGCGGGTGATGATGTCGGTTTTTTTCTCTGCAGCCAGCACGGTGGTGCGTTACCTCTCTACGTTTTCTCTCGAGTCCACTCTAAGTGTCTGCTTAAGAGTAACATGGGCCAGGTTTTCGCGGCAACGACGGCAACCGCCCGACCGACCCCGCTGCGATTGTGCCTGAACAGGTCTAAATCAGCCAAACTGTCTCGTAATGTGCAGATTCTGATCGCGCCATTGCCATTCTTCCGGCCTTGGACTGGTTAAACTTTGATCCGAAATCTGGCATAATTTGTTTGTTGAGAGATGCCATGAATTCCGATCCGTTGAACCAATACCGTGACCAGCAACTCGAGCGTTGGGGCGCCACCCTCGAGGCCATTTGTGTGCGTGTCTCCGAATTGAAGGCGCCTGACCCGAACACCGGCGAACTCCGCGAGCCCACGCCCGAAGAAAAAACCATGATGATCCATCGCGCCTGGGTCGAATCCTTTCCACTCACGCCGGGCCGCTAAGAACAGAAGCACGGCTACGACAACGCGAACCACTCAAGCCGGCAAGCCTTCCCGTAGGAAGAGGCCTGCCGCGCCCATTTGCTGGTCATCACGCCCCACTGTACTTCTGCTTAATGATCCCTATGCGCGAGCGGCCGCAGGCGCAGGAAAACTGCAACTCCTACCGGATCGGAACCGTAGGCAGAACGTAGCGTTCCCGGCACTCCATAGGTCGTCACCTGCGCCCCGAGCGCGGTAGAGACATGAGGAAGCCAGCCAACTTCGCGATCGTAGCCGAAGGTATAGGCCTGAACTCGACCGACCGGTGTTTCTGTGAAGTTGACAGGCAAAGGATTCTCTCCCAGCAGCAATTCGTTCGAGCGATCGGTATTTTCGATCCGTGTCCAGATGGAGTTCTGGCGATGGAAGCGATAGGTAGACTCCAGCAAATAGCTGTTGAAGATCGCGTGGTCCTCGAGCGACCGGGTCCGCCCCCAAAGCACCGTGCTTGCCCAGTTGCCGCCGTGCAGCGCCCGGTTATACATGATCGAGGCCGTCATCCGCTGTTGGTTCTCTCGCGGATAAAGCGCTTCCAGGCTATGCAGTTGGCCAAACGAATACTGACCGCTCCAGTTTTTTCCGGGCTGCAGGGTCAGCCGGGTCGACCAGGAGTCGATAGTTCCCTGCTGAATCTGCCAGCGGTGCTCATTCGGCTCGCGTCCATGAAAGCCGCTCGCCTCCAAACGAGCGATTCCGCTCGCGAGTCCAACCGTAACGACATCATCAGAAATATGCGTCGAGTCTTCCTGGTGATGTCCGAGCGCTGCTAAAGGATCTTCACTTGCCGACTCCCGATGTGGATAGGCGGTCGGCCCAATCGCAGGATCGCCTACCGGGGCGATATAGAGAGAGAGCAGCGTCTTCTCGGCAAGATGCCAATCGTAGAGCAAGGCCAGCTCCATAAAAAAATCGTGAGGATGCTGGCCATCGACAATCGGCTTGCCGTAGGCGGTCTCCCCCTGCTGAAAGAGCAGTGGATATTGCCTACCGGTGATCGTCGCTGGCTCGAGACTCAACATCGCGCGTAGCGTCAGTTGTCCCCGCCCTAGCTGCCTCTGGGCCATCGGCATTATCCAGTTTGTAGACAAAAACTTGTCGCCTCCACGCGCGCTGGTCTGCTGCTCTTCCAACAGGAACGCATTCCCGTGAAACATGAGCATCCAGCCTCCGGTCATCTTCATGAGCATGGGAGTTGGCGTAGAGCCGGGTTGAGTGCTGGTGCCCGACGTGTCATGTTGGAGGATCGTGCTCAGGAAACCTTCGCCCGCCATGGGCGAGTCCATCTTCATTCCTGGGTCCATCTTCATCCCACTATCCACGGGCATGTTCATCGGCCCGGCCATGGAATGGTCTGGCGCCTGCTGGGCCGGTACATAGGAAGAAAGCCACATGCCTAAAATCGACAGATAGCCGAACTTGTGTGCAAAACGCATTTCATTCTCCATCCGCAAAAAAACCAGTCGGAAGGCCACCGGAGGCGAAGCGAAGCGCGTGCCAGTGACTCATCGGTGAGCGGAGAGATAGATCAGATTCGTAATGAAATTGAGAGCGGATCGAACGACACAAGCCTCGGAGGCGTTCGTGGGGCATGGAAGGGCGGCCCGTCGGCGAGAACCAGGCCATAGGCTCGAGTCACGGCATGATGGGCAGGCAAAAGCACTCGACGATAGGTCTTGTCGCTGCGCTCAATCGCGTCGGGCGCAACTGCAGAGATCGAAGAGGATCCGCAAGTCGCCACGGCGAAACTGCAATCCTCTATCCCCTTCCGATCGGAAAAAGAACTCATCGCCGTAGGGGAACTGGATGCCATCGCTTGCACCGTCCCGGCATTCTCGCAGCATGCGGATGACGCCATCGGAGTCATCTCGCAACAGCGCACGCTGAGCAAGGCTACACCCGGCAGGACCACCGCCAGCAGCAGGAACCAGGCGGTCCCCTTCAGCAACGAGCGGCCGCCTAATATCACTCGGAATGGATCTCCACCGGACATCCCTATTCCATCCTAATCTCGCCCTTTTGCTCGCGGGGATTGTTTTTATCCAGCAGGAAAGTCAGCGGGATCATCAGAAGCGCGGCCGCAAAGAGAATCCAGAAGACATCGACATAGGCCAGGGCCGTGGCTTGCGTATTCAGCTGGTTATAAATCCGGCCCTGCGCCAGCGTTTCGGCATTCGCCTTCCCTGCCGAGGTGGTGAAGAAATCCTTAAGCGCGCTAATCCGATTGTGGAAGTAAGGATCGGTTGGGGTCAGGTACTTCCGCATCTGGTTCTGATGCCACAGGCCGCTCTCCGTTACGATCGCGTTGGTAATCGAAATAAGGATGCTGCCGCCGATGTTCCGCGCAAAATTGATGAGCCCCGACACCTGGTTGTTCTTCTCTGAAGGCAAGCCGAAATAGGCGGCCGTGGTGACCGCAATAAACACCAACGGAATCGCGATCACCTGAAGCACGCGCAGGATCGATGCGGTATAAAAACTGATCCCAAGGTTCAGGTGCGTCGCCGAAAAGTAATACCCCACCGCGAACAAGGCGAACCCGGTAATGATAATGTTGCGCGCCGGAAAGCGCCCGACCAGCTGGCCTGCGATCGCCACCATGAACAGAAGCGCGAAACCACCAGCAGTCAAAGAGAAGCCGGCATTGGTTGCGGTGTACCCAATCGTCTGCTGCAGGAATTGGGGCTGAAGTACGGTCGTAGCATTCAGGAATCCGCCCGTCAGCAGCATCAGAAAGCAACAGACGGCGAAGTTCTTGAACTTGAAAAGCCGGACGTCGATGAGTGGATCTTTCTTGTACCACTCCCAGATCATCAGGGCGACGAAGGAGATTGCAAAAGCAATCCCGAACCCGCGAATGAAGTTCGATCCAAACCAGTCCTTTTCTTCGCCCTTATCGAGGCCAATCTGCAACGAGCCCATCGCGATGACCAGCAGCGAAAGCCCGACATAATCCAATTTGAAGAGGTTCTTGCGGTCGGACTTCGCGAAAGGAGGATCCTCGACCAGGCGGCTGGTGAGGACAAATGCCAGGATGCCAACCGGGATGTTGATGTAGAAAATCCAATGCCAGCTGTAGTTGTCTGTGATCCATCCGCCCAGCGCCGGGCCAATCGACGGAGCCAGCACCGCTACCAGTCCATAGAGAGCGAATGCCAGGCCTCGTTTCGAGGGCTCAAAGGAATCGGCCATGATTGCCTGCGCCATCGGCTGCAGACCGCCGCCGCCCGCCCCCTGAAAAACGCGAAAAAGCAAAAGCAGGCCAAGGCTGGAGGCTATCCCGCAAAGAAAGGAACTTACGGTGAAGATCACGATGCAGGACATAAAAAAGTTTTTACGTCCAATGACACTAGCCGCCCAGCCGCCCATCGGCAGGACGATTGCGTTCGAGACCAGGTAGGCGGTCAGCACCCATGTGCTCTCATCCCCGCTGGCGCCGAGATTGCCGGCAATGTGAGGAAGCGCCACGTTGGCGATCGAGGTGTCGAGCACCTCCATGAAGGCCGCAAGTGCGACCGTGGCCGCGATGATCCACGGATTGGTCTTCGGCCGCCATTGCGCCTTGAGCTCTGGATTCACTGCCGCGGCCGCTGCCATGCGTGGAGTCGTTCTCCTCTACCCGTCTGAAGTCGGTTGGTCGCACTGCGCCCCAACAGGTAAGTCCAGTGGGTCCTGCTTATTAGGTTCTTATGGTAGATGCCGATCAGCGAGCGCTCGACTCGATTCAGCGCAAATTCCTCATCTCCTGCTCAACGCCCACTTCTTACAAGAAGAAGCGGAGGCGCTTGTACCTCCGCTCATCAGCCAGCATTCCCGTTTAGGTGAGATTCTTCTTGAGAAAGGCCAGGGAACGTTCCCGGGCAAGCTTGGCTGCCTGTGGATTGTACGTCGCGCCTACATCACGATTGAAGGCGTGGTCCGCATCGTCGTACCAGAAGACCTCGACCTCGGGGTGAAGGCTCTTGACCTTTTCGCCCTGCTCTGCGGGGATATGCGAATCCTTCCGTCCGAAGTGCAGCATCACCGGAGCCTTGGGCGTCTCCTCGGCGAAGTTGCCGATGCCCCCCGCATAGTAGCCGACCGACGCATCCGGGTTCAGCCGGGTCGCGCTCAACCAGGACAATAATCCGCCCAGGCAATAGCCGATCGTTCCCGCCTTCTTTCCGGTTTGCGCCCGCACAAAGTCAAGCGCCGCCTGGATGTCTTCAAGCGCCTTCGGGATTTCAGTCTTCTTCATGAGATCGTAGGCCTTCTTCGTATCATCGCCCTCATAACTCAACTGCACATTCTTCTCGGCCCGATCAAAGATAGCCGGCGCGACGACCAGGAATCCATCCTTCGCATAGCCGTCGGCCACCGATTGGATATGCTTATTCACACCAAAAATCTCCTGAATCACTACCAACCCGCCGATCGCTTCGCCGGCCGGACGTGCAACATAGGCACCCAGTTCAAATCCGTCATTTGAACTTAACTTCGTTGTCTCACTCATTCCTGCTCCTCTTTTATTTGTGTCTCAAGACCTGGGCATAGTTCCCAATTTGCTCAAGCTACAACTCTACGAATAGACGCGCGTGCTCGAACAAGGGACCATGAAAAACCGAAGACGTTCTGCCGCATGAATCTACGGTGAAGCGGGAACACCAGCCTCATCCGCAGCCCAGTAGCTCGTCCGGGCCACCAGTCTTGCGCCGTAATCGCTGCTGAGTCTCACCTTGAGTGTATGAAATCCAGGAGCTTTATCGGTCGGCCGGAAGCTCAACATGTAACGATTCCGCGCGTGTTTGGCGACCTCCTCGATCCTGTCCTCAAAACCCTTCTCTTTCAGGAAAGGTGCATATTCGCCGCCGCTCATCACCGCCAGCTGCCTCGCCACATTCTTTTGTACCGCTGCGACCGCCATAAGCAGCGGAGACAACAGGTTCATTGTCGGACCAACACTGCCGCCGCCTTTCAAATCGTTGAGAAACTCCGCACCGGAGGCGGAATAGGTGAGCGCCAGCACCAGCGTGTTGCTCGTCCCGATGCGCTCGATGAGGTCCTTCGCTTGCGTCTTCTTGCTGCCGTGATCGCGGGACTCGCTGATCAGCAGCAGGATGCGACGGCGTTCAGGCGGCTGCTCTTCGAGCAGATCGATGGAGAACCGGACTGCATCCAGAATTGCTGCCCCGCCATCTCCCGGTTCCAGATTCCGGAGCTGGCTGGTAATCGGGCCGGTCTTTGAGGAAAAATCTTGTACCAGCTGGGGCTGGCTGTCGAAAGTGACGAGCGCCGCGGCGCCAAAGCCATCCCCGAGAAACAGGTCAAGCAGTGGACCGAGCCGGGCAATCTTCTCGAACTGCAGCAGGCTCGTACCGCCCTTCTCCACCGCAATAACGATCGAGACCGGCTGGGAATCAAGATCGTCGTCGACATGGACCTGTTGCGGCACCCCGTTATCTTCAACAACAAAGTCCTTCTGGGTGAGGCCATACAGGACCGAGCCATCCTTCTTTTCGACCAGAGTAGGCACCAGCACCACGCTGGTGTTCACGCGAATGGTAGTGTCTGCCGATCCCTGCTGCGGCTCGCTCGACGGCGTGACTGAAGGGCTTTGTGGATCGGGAGCGGGTACAGCTTGGCCATCGGCCCTGAACAAAAAGGTGCTCAGGAGCAGGAGAGCTGACCCACGAAGAAGGAACCTCATGTTGGGATTGAAACACGTACCGGCATATCCGGAAATGGCATATCCTGTAATGAGTTTGTGGTGTTCCCTATGAAACGCAAGCTCAACCCGAAGCGTCTCGCGCTGATGGTCATCGTGGGCGGATTCATCGCGGCAACCGGGTGCTTTTTACCCCTCGCGCACATTCCCGCTCAGTCGGCCAACGTATGCGATGGTTGCCCTTTCCTGTGGAGGGCGTGGCCGCGCATTCTGCTGCTGGTGCCTATGGCTCTGGGATTGGCGCTTTCTATCTGGGCCGAGAGGCGATTTAATCGCGGTCTTTCCCGTGAAATTTGGCCTGATGCGGAGCTCGGTCAAGCACGAGCGCTCCTGGCGAAACGGCTTTGGTTATGGGCTAATCTGGCGCTGGCAGCACTTTGGCTGACGGCCTGCCTGCTTTCGACTCATCGAGGATTCTTGTGGTCCTCTTTTTACATTCTGATTCTTACCTCTGTGGCGCCGGCTCGCATGCGCCGGCTCTTGGACCCTCCAGTCGCGCCCGGCAGCGGCCTGGGAGACTTGAGGCCACTCGGGCCGCTCCAGTCGGAGTATTGGGGCGTAGCGTAGCATTCTTCGAACGCACCGCTGCATAGCTGAACAGCCTACCGGTCCCCACTCCCGTGCAGCTTCCCCGTCCAAAGCAGAAACCGCAGCAGCGCCCGCTTCTCCTTCCAGGTGAAACGCAGAATATCCCGGGTGGTCATGGACTCCGCCTTCATCCCCGAATAGGTCTCAATCCGCCACTTCACATATTCGCTGCGCCAGGGCCGCAGCTGGTGACCGCGGGTTGCATTCCAGAGAAAGCTGAGGGCGCCGGGCATCAGGTCTACGTTAAACTATGAGAGATGATTCCTACGCTTGAATGGACCGCCGAAGGCGTCCGCTTTCTCGATCAAACCCGTCTGCCGCTCGAAGAGACTTACGTGCTGGCAACCACCTATAACCAGATCGCCGACGTCATCACCACCATGGTCGTCCGCGGAGCACCGGCGATCGGCGTCAGCGCCGCGATGGGCGTCGCCATTGGGGTTCAGAAAAGTCCGGCCACGAGTATTGCTGCACTCGACGCAGATTTCGAAGTCATTGCGAAGACGCTTGCTTCAACCCGGCCCACTGCCGTCAATCTCTTCTGGGGCATCGAGCGCATGCGCCGGCGTTACAACGCCTTGAAGGCCGAAGGGAAAAATCTGGAGGAGATCCGCCAGGGGTTGATCGCTGAAGCCTGCCGGATGTATGACGAAGACATCGCCGCCTGTCGCACGATGGGCGCGCACGGCGCAAGCCTGATGCCGCAATCCGGTTCAGTGCTGACCCATTGCAATGCAGGCGCCCTCGCCACATGCGGGTATGGAAGCGCCCTAGGGGTCATCCGCGCCGCCGTCGAGCAGGGACATGAGATTCACGTCTACGCTGACGAGACCCGGCCGTTCCTGCAGGGTGCCCGCCTCACCGCCTGGGAGCTGATGCACGACGGCATACCGACCACCGTCCTCTGCGACAACATGGCCGCGAGCCTGATGCGGCAGGGAAAGATCCAAGCCGTCATCGTCGGCGCCGACCGCATTGCCGCCAATGGAGACGTCGCCAACAAGATCGGCACCTACGGGGTCGCCGTGCTTGCAAAAGAGCACGGAATTCCCTTCTACGTGGCAGCGCCGTGGTCAACTATTGATCTCGCAACCGCCCACGGAGACGACATCCCCATCGAACAGCGGGCGGCCGTCGAGGTCACTCATCATGCCGGCAAGCAACTCACTCCGCACGGAGTCGGCATCGAAAACCCTGCCTTCGATGTAACTCCTTCCAAATACATAACCGCAATCGTTACAGAACGAGGAGTTCTCCGCGCACCCTTTGAAGAATCCCTCGCTGACTTCGAGCTAGCGACGCCGCTTCGCGCGTAGCTCTTCAGTGCTGGATCATGAAAGAGGGCGGAGTATATTCCGCCCTTTATGTACCAGACTTCTCTGGCCTGGCCTGCCTTGGCATGGCCTGCCCTGGCATGATAGTTCAGCGCACCTTGGCAGCGACATCGGCAGACGTTCCCAAACCACCGGGAATCGCTGCAGACGACATCTCCCCTATTTCGATAGTGGCAGACCAGGCGAAATCGTTTCCAGATCCAGGAAATTTTCCACACGAGAGCCCTCGAAGATCCGATCCTGCCGTCGTTTCATTCCGCCGGGAGCATCCCGCAAAATCTTCTCGCAATTTCGACCACATAGGATCGAGAACACCCGCAGATTGCGGCCTCCCCTTAGACTAGGAGCAGAAGTGCAGTTGATGTAGCCGAAGAAACGAACTGGGCAGGCTTCCCTCAGGAAAAAGCCTACAGAGCAGATTTCCGGCACATAACACCATCTGTATTTCTGATCTAGGAGTGTTATCGCCATCGCCGTCCCAATCCGGATGCACCCTCCCAGCATCGTCAACCTTCGAAAGAAGTCGCTATTGCGAGGCGCGCTGCTGGTTCTCGGCAGCCTGATCCTGGCATTCGTCTGGGCTGGGTACCCGGAGGCGCATGCCAACCCTAGGCTGATCCTGCCGGTGATCGTCGCCTTCCTCGGCACTGCCGACACGATGCGTTGCCTTCGCCTGAAATGGAGCTTCTACCATGCCGGCGTAATGCTGCTGATCTACATGGACATCATGGCTCTAGCCATGATTCTGTTCCTGCTGCTCTATCCCTATGACGGCTGGCTGATGTAGCCCCAGCAGCCAACCCGCTCCTCGTGTTCCTCATCTCAAATCGGTCATGCAGATGAGTTAACACAAGAGTTCAGCAACCATTGCAATTCCGTCATTTTGCGATAGCATTGCCAAGACCGCGCCGACATCGGCTATCTAGCCTGGGTCCAGTAGGTCCTTTGGGAATTGAGAATGCTAGCACTCTCGAAATCGACCGTCGTGCCACTTCCACTCTGAAAAGGAATGCTCCCATGTTGAAAGGTTTTCGCGATTTCATTTTGCGCGGTAACGTCCTCGATCTTGCCGTGGCAGTAGTGATTGGCGCCGCTTTCTCGGCGATCGTCAACTCGCTGGTGAAGGACCTCATTACACCTCTGATATCAGCCATTGTTAAGGTGCCCAACTTTTCCTATCTGGTGCTCAACCTCAACGGCGCCCATATCACCTACGGAAATTTCCTCGATAATACGATTTCCTTTCTGCTGATCGCCGCCTCGGTGTACTTCCTGGTCGTTCTCCCGATCAATACACTGCTGTCGCGAATGAAGCTTACTGCTCCCAAGCCGGCAACTAAAGCCTGCCCCGAGTGTCTAAGCGACATCCCTGCTGCCGCCAAGCGGTGTTCACACTGCGGGGAGCCGGTTCCCGTAGCTGCATAAGACCTGGCTCCAGTAGATCGTTCCGCATCTTTGGCAAAGTCATTTCGTGTAGTCTATGGCTTCATCCCGCAGTCTTTGGAGTCATCGTGTCTTTGCGCCACTTCGCCTCATGTTGCCTCGCCTCAACCCTCCTCGGCTTATTGCCAGGAACTGCTGCAATTGCCCAGTCGGGAACGGCGCCGGAGCACGAAAACGACCGCAAGATTGAACAGCAGTTTCTTGCCGCCCCCAGCGCGAAACTTGCCGGCGAGGAGCTTAAGACGCTCTCCGCCGCCCCCCATGTCGCTGGCTCGAAAGAGGATTACGCGACCGCCCAGTACGTTGAGGCGAAGTTCAAAGCGGCCGGCCTCCAGACCAGCATTGTTCCTTACAAGATCTGGCTCAACCTACCAAAAGAAGTGAAGATTATTGCTACTGCTCCCAATGGCAAGGTCCTCATGAATGGCCCTGCACCCGAGCATGTGTCGAGTGATCCTTATCAGAACGATCCCCGCATCGTTACCGCCTTCAACAGCTCTTCGCCTTCGTGCGACCTGACTGCCGAGGTAGTCTATGCCAACTATGGGACGCCGGAAGATTTCAAGAAACTCAAGGAACTGCACGTCAGCATTAAGGGAAAGCTGGTTCTGGTTCGCTACGGCCATAACTATCGTGGGGTGAAAGTCTATCTCGCCCAGCTCGGTGGTGCTGCGGGAGTTATCATCTATAGCGATCCCGCCGATGACGGCTTTAGCCGAGGGAACGTCTATCCAAACGGCCCTTACCGGCCTGCTTCAGGTGTCCAACGCGGATCGGTAGGGTACATCTTTAAATACCCCGGGGATGCGACCACCCCTGGCATTGCTTCCGATCTCGACCTTCCCGACGCGAAGCGAACACCGCCCGAACAGGCCAGCGCGGAGCCTACAATTCCCGCGACACCCATCTCGTGGCAGGATGCCGAGCCGATCCTTAAAGCCCTCGGCGGTTCACCTGTCCCCAAGGATTGGCAAGGCGGATTGCCGATCCTGTACCACACCGGCCCTGGCGGAGTAAAAGTCCATCTCGTGCTCAAACAGGACTACGCCTATCGCACCATATGGGACGTCATCGGCACCGTCGATGGCAGCACCTATCCCGACGAGTGGGTAGTAGCCGGCAATCACCGCGACGCCTGGGTCTTCGGGGCGGTGGATCCTGGAAGCGGCACCGCCGCCATGCTCGAGGCCGTCCACGGAATTGGCGAACTGCTCAAGTCCGGCTGGAAGCCAAAGCGGAAAATCGTCTTTGGCAGCTGGGATGCGGAAGAAGAGGGCCTGATCGGCTCAACGGAATGGGCGGAGGGCCACGCCAGCCAGCTCGAGCACGCAGTCGCCTATTTGAATACGGATGTCGCTGTGTCCGGCCCGGAGTTCTCGGCGTCTGCGGTGCCGACACTCAAACAATTCCTGCGCGACGTTGCCAAAGAAGTTCCGAGCGCCAAAGAAGCCACGGTCTATGACCAGTGGAAGGCCGACCAGGCAGCGACGTCCCAAGCCCACGTCAATAATGGCTTTGGAGAAAAGCACATGAATGCTCACATCACCGACGATGTCGACGTTGGTGATCTCGGCAGCGGCTCTGACTTCACCCCTTTCTTCCAGCATCTCGGCGTACCGTCCACGGACATAGGCTCCTCGGGCGCTTACGGCGTCTATCACTCCGTCTTTGATAACTTCGCTTGGTACACCAGGAACGCCGACCCGGATTTCACCCTGCTGCAGCAGCAAGCGCGCTTCTTCGGGATCGAGATCATCAAGATGGCCGATGCCGGAGTGTTGCCGTATGACTACTCCACCTACGCCAGTGAGATCGAGGCCTATCTACAAACGGCCAGGAAGAAAGCCGAAGATGCAGGACTCAATGAGCTTAGGTTTGACCAGGCTCTCGCCGCAGCCCAGAGCTTCGCGACGGCGGCATCGAATCTGCAGAAGAAAGAGAAGTCCAATATGCAGGACATCTCCGCGCTCAACCAGACCCTGATCGACGCTGAACATGCGTTGCTCTCGACGGAAGGCTTGCCGGGGCGTCCCTGGTATAAACACACCATCTACGCCCCTGGCGAGTTCACCGGCTATGCGGCTATCGTGATTCCTGGCGTCAATGAAGCAATCGACGCCAAGCAAGCGCAACGCGCCGAGCAGCAGATGGATGTCTTGACCAACGCTTTGAACCGGGCGGCAGCTATCCTCGAGAAAGCCAAGTAGTCCTGACCGGGTTAGCTCCTTTGGGCTACGGGAACTGCCGGCAAGCCGTGACATGCTTTCACACGGATTATTAAGCGTACTGGGCGATTCCGTTCCCGAACGACCAGTCCGCAGCGTCGTTTTCACTGAGGGTGATCAAGACATCTTCTGGACGAATCTTGACCCGCTCAGAGAGCAGATCGACAACTCTCAGGTACAAGGCCTTCTTTGCTTCGACAGAGCGGCCCTTGCGCAAGAAGATCTGAACGAAGACGATACCATCCGTCCGTTGCACTCCGAGGTAATTCGCGTTGTAGAACAGCTGACTTCCTACGCCACCGGAGCCATACTCCGTGACCACTTGGAAACGATCATCTACCGGAATTCCGATCGCTTCTACTAACGCCGTATGGACGCAGTCCGCAATCGCTTCCCGATCCTCTGCGGAACGGCCCTCCTTCAACGAAATCCTCACAAACGGCATCGTCCATCCTCCTTGATCTCCAGACAGAGATGCCGGCGAGGGGAGTTCGGCTTCACACATGGCTACTTCTTGGCGTAAGAACGTACGAGCGCCACCATGTTCCAAAGATCGTCCGGCTTCGCGCGGTCCCCTTCCGGTGGCATCTCACCTTTCCCGGCCTTGATGATGTAGTACAACTCTCCATCAGACATGGCCTGGAGTGCGGCAGGGTCGGTGAAGTTCTTGATGGGGGTCTTCATTGACGAGGTCAGATCCCCCTTGCCCTCGCCCCCCGGCCCATGACAGATAGCGCAGTCGTAACCCCACATTTTTTTCGCATGGGCGAGACCCTCCGGAGTGGGTTTGACCGGATTGGTCTTACCGACCAGATCGGCGGGTACCTGGAAAGGAGCAGGCTTATCGTCACCAAGCGCCATCGATCCGAACAGCAGGATCGGAGCTAAAACCACGAGAACTTTCATTGCAAGACCTCCGCACAGGACGAAACTGTGACGGACGAAATATACTCCTCGCGGGGTTTCGATGATGTGACGAAAAGCACACGTACTCTCGTCACAAAACGCTTTGGTCGCGCGAATCAGCGGCCGCGTTAGTCGCCCGGCGGTTCTTGTGATCTGATAGTTGAGTGATCCAAGACTTCGAAATTGCGACAGTTCCAGTGGGGCGCGTTGGCGGGAAATCCAGGCTGTTCCTCATTGCCGGACCTTGCGTCATCGAGAGTGAGGCCCACGTCCGGCTGATGGCTGACGCCATCCAGCGCATCACCTCCGACCTCAACGTTCCTTACATCTTCAAGGCCTCCTACGACAAGGCCAATCGCACCTCCGTTCACAGCTTTCGCGGGCCCGGATTGATCGAAGGCACTCGCATCCTTCGTCGTCTTGCCGAGGCTACAGGATTGCCGGTTCTCACCGACGTCCACGAACCAGCCCACTGTGAAATAGCCGCCGAGGCCGTGGATGTTCTCCAGATTCCCGCCTTCCTCTGCCGTCAGACCGATCTTCTGGTTGCGGCTGGCCGCACCGGGCGCGCTGTCAATGTCAAAAAAGGGCAGTTCGTCGCGCCATGGGACATGGAGCACACCGTCCAGAAAGTGACCTCCACGGGCAATCCGCGGGTCTTCTTAACGGAACGCGGAACCAGCTTCGGCTACAACAATCTGGTCGTCGATATGCGATCGCTAGCCATTATGCGGACTTTAGCGCCGGTGGTCTTCGACGGGACCCATTCGGTGCAAACGCCTTCTTCCGCCAACGGAGTGTCGGGCGGCCAACCTGAATTCATCCCCTTGCTGGCGCGTGCGGCGGTCGCGGCGGGCATTGATGGATTATTTTTGGAGGTCCACGACAACCCCGCCGCAGCGAAATCCGACGGCGCCAATGCTCTGAATCTCCGCGATCTTCGTCCGCTCCTGGAGACGCTCCTCGAAATCCATGACGCTGCGGGGGTCTGACCTTGATAGCAGGCTCTAGAGCGTAGGTAGCAAAAAAAGGGCCCCTCGGGTGAGGGGCCAATCTGCCTTGGTTCTCTCGTTGTGTGAGAGCTTGATGGCGGCCTTGTTTATTGTTGTTGTGGTGCCGAAGGGGACGACGGAGCACTCCGAGGAGATTGCCCGTTTGCGGGCTGCTGCGTGGCGCCGATCGGTGAACTGCCGGACGAACCGGACGAGTTCAAGGCCGCTAAACTGTTTTGAACCAGCGTTACATGAACCACACTGCCGGTGGTTGCATTGCCCGTGGTCGTTGAATTGTCAGAACTTTGCAGTGCCGCATTCCCCATTCCGAGAACGTGAACGCGATAGACCGGAACTTGATGATCTTCTACGAGATACCGAACGACAGCGTTGGCCAACTTCTCCGAACTCTGTATACCCGCCTGCCCCTTCGCACGGCTATATCCTTGAACCTCAATCAAATAACCTTTTTGCCCCTGGAGCTGCGAGGCGATCCCATCCAGCGCATCTTTTGCTTTGCTATTCAATGCAAGCTGCCCGGGACGAAAATGAATTTCAGTGTCGCTGACGGTCTGGTACTGATCAAGATTTGCGACCGTTGACCCAAGCTGCTGGGTCCTCGTTCCCGATTGCTGCGCGAGTTGCTGGGCTTGTGAAGCCGTCGAGTTCGCACTGGCAGCCTGCTGGCTAGCCTGATCGGCAGTGCTTTGAGCCTGATGAATTCCCGCTTGTGCCCGCTGATCTACATCCTTGATATCGTTGCCGTTCTTCGCGCTTAACTGGTCGAGCTCATTGAGCCGGTCTTTCACCGGATTCACTTGCCGATTTACCCATTTTTTGCGGGCGAAAGGGTTCAAATGTCCCCAGAAGCCCTCATTCGACTGAACTGATAAAGGCTGTCCAGTCGCGTACGTCTTCGAATCTGTCGGACTAGGCTGTGAAGCCGTATTCGGCTGCGCCTGTGATATAGCCGACGTTTGCGACGCGTCAGCAGCGCTCGGAGCGGGAGCAGTTTGGGCGACACTCGACAAAGTCGTCTCTGACGCTAGAAGTGGCACTGCCAGTGCCGTGCTGAGCAGCCAGGTTGTTTGCTTAACTACCAACAGGGTACATCCTCTTGATTTGATATATAGCATTTACCTCGCCAAACTCCTTTAGGTGCTGATCTTTCTGTAAACCGCTGCTTTTTAGCGGGTTGTCGATTGGGAAAAAAAGAAAGGGAGTCAAATCTGCTTCGACAACCATCCTTTTTTTCCCGGACAACGAGCACTTTCTACTCTGACTGGCCCGATCGCCTGCGGCTCAGGTAACCGGAATTCGACAACCGATATAACTACTTAATTAACCGGTTCCGACCTGCACCACCCGGACTTCCGGATACTGCTGATTCCAGTCTGCAGGCACACTGTCGAAGATCAATCGAAACTCACGCTGCTCGCCGGGCTTTAACGGAGAAGCGCTCACGGGCTGAGTATCCACGTATGGTTCCCGGGTTCGGATCAGGTTCAGTGGCAATGTCTCTTTCTGTGCGACTTCCTTGAGTTCGTTGCGAAAAGCCACCTGAACCGTGATCCCGGTGAGGACGTTGGCCCCCTGGTTCGTAATCTTGCCATCCAGATAAGTCACCTTGCCCCCGGCAAAGTTACTCGCCTCACTCATGTGAACATCGCTGATCGGCAGATTGACGGCGTAGGGATCGGCCGGCGCCAGACCCGGCCCCGCGCCAATTGGAGCAGGGGTGCGTCGACCAAAAACAACGATACAGCCAAGACCGATCAGAACGACTGCCCCGGCTATTGCCCACGGTAGCCACGATGTCTTTTCGGTGTCCGACTGAGTGAATTTCAGCTCCTGGTCCCCGCGGGCGTTGTGCTCATCCATAATCTTTGCTCGTTCCTACAAGACGATTCTAGTGGAAGATCTTCGACGCGCTGTGAACAGAGATGTAGCGCGGAGCCATGGAACCCTAAAGCGACGTCTGAACCCTGAAACGATGTCTTCCCAGGAATCACCATGGTGATGATCAGCAAGATCAGAGATTTTCACCGATGAAGAGTCCGGCTTCCGGGCCAAGAAGAATGATTGGAAACCAAAAGGCCACATCGAGCATAGAAAAGTGACTTTTCCGGGAAGACGCCACTACTGCCCGGTGTTCTTTATGCAGCGGACGAGCAAATACTCTCGTCGCAGCTGGACCCTATATGGATGGAGCACGCGATGAATACATCTACCGAATCAAGCAAGTGCGCCAGGATGACAGTCAAACTTGAGCTGTCCGACTACACCTACCAAGCTGCGACCGTGGTTGCCGCGCTTTTGTTGGTTTTGTCCGTTATGGTTTATCGGTGACGGAGAAGCCAAAAGGCTAATTCCGCTTCGTCATTTTGCCGAATTTCGAAGCGTTGTTCTCCTCGCGCCCTAGTGTCTCCCGATAGTCCGCGCCTTGCATCTTCACCTCCCTGCACATCTCGAGCAAACGCGAACGCATGCGGTCTCCGATCCTGTCGCCTAGCGTCAGCCCGCCGCCGGCGCCTCCGGACGGAAGATTCTCGAAGTTGGTAGTCACAATGGTGACCCGTTTCTGGTTATAGCGGGTGTTGAGCACCATGGCGACCGTATCCCACACCCAGTCGGTCGGCTTCACCGAACCTAAATCGTCAAGCACCAGGACTTCCGCGTTGAAGACCGGCTCCAGCACCTGCAGCTCGGTCGTAGACGTCAGCGGGTTCCAGGAGTTCTGAATGTCTTTCAACAACTGCTGGTAATAGCAGAAAAGCCCGTTGCAGCCTTTTTCCAGAACCAACACCTTCAGGATGCCCACTGCCAAATGGGTTTTGCCCAGTCCGGACGAGCCAGAGAACATGAGCCCCCTGCCCGGAGTCATCATCGCGGGATAGTCATCGGCGAAGCGCTTGGCGACGATCTGCGCCATTTGCAGCGATGCATCGGTCGCGGGACCCTTGATGTCGTACGACTCGAGGGTCGCCTCCTCGTACTTGGGCGGGATCCTGGAACGGCCGAAGGCGTAGCTCAGCTTACGTGTCTGCCGGCATTCGCACGCCTCCGCGAATCGCTGGCCGTTTGGACGCACCACCACCCGCATCCCCATCCCGTCGCATCTTGTACAAGTTTCCGTCATCCAATCTATTGTCACCGTAACCCATGTCGGAATCGAATGCCAGCGAAGCAGCCGTTGCAAAAGGTGGAAATCGCGACTAAACTAAAGGTTCCGTCCAGAAAGGTCTTTGTCATGCCAAAAGAGGGGATTCACCCAAGCTATAACGAAATTCGCGTCATGTGCGCCTGCGGCTCGAACTTCGCTACCCGTTCGACCCATAAGGGCGACATTCACGTCGAAATCTGCTCGCAATGCCATCCGTTTTTCACCGGCAAGCAGAAGCTGGTCGACACTGCCGGTCGCGTAGAACGCTTCCGCCGCAAATACGCCGCATCGGATGCTGGCAAAGCGGTTGCCGCCAAGTAACCGGATCGCGGGACAGGGAGAAGCCTCCGCTGCGGCGGGGGCTTTTTCGTTGCAGAGTGCTCCGACCCGTTTTCGACACGAATAGGATCTGATGTCCAGACGAAAAGTTTCGATGAAGAAGGACTGGGACAACCCGCTCGAGCACTTAATGCCAGAGCACGCGCGCGTCCCCGCCTCCTTCGACATCGGTGGTGTCGCGATCGCTCCGGCGACCGTTCTCGCGCCCATGGCTGGAGTTACCGACACCGTCTTTCGCCGCTTCATCCGCAATGCCAGCCTGTTTACAACGCCCGCTCCCCAAGTCGGTGAGGCCAAACTGGACTTGTCTTCGGTTTCGGACGCAACCAGCGTTGACGCCGAGATTACCAACCAGCAGTCGGGCTGCGGATTGATCATGACCGAGTTCACCTCGGCGGATGGTCTAGCCCGAATGCGCGAATCAAAACGCAAACGCTATCTCACCTTCTACGAAGACGAACACCCGATTGCCGCACAACTCTTCGGCTCGAACCCAGCCACGCTTGCCGACGCCGCACGGATCGTCGAGGACACCGGCTTCGATATCGTGGACTTGAATCTCGGCTGCCCGGCCAAGCGGGTCGTCGCCTGCAACGGAGGCAGCGGGCTGCTCCGCGACCTGCCGCTGATTGGGAAGATCTTCGAGTCGATCCGGGCTGCCGTCACGATTCCCTTCACCGTCAAGTTTCGTCTCGGGTGGAGCGATGAGCAAATCATCTGCGTTGAGCTTGCCCGTCTGGCGGAGGAATCCGGGCTCAATGCGGTCGCGCTTCACGCCCGCACCCGGGAACAGGGCTACTCCGGCCAGGCACGCTGGGAGCACATCGCCGCCGTGAAAGACGCTGTCTCCATTCCGGTCATCGGCAACGGAGACATCCGCACCCCCGAAGACGCCGTAGCCATGGTCGCCCAAACCGGTTGCGACGCGGTGATGATCGGCCGCGCTGCTCCGTCGAATCCGTGGATCTTTCGCCAGATCGCGCAATACACCGCCCTCGGGCGCTACGATCAGCCGACGGAGCTGGACCGTTATCGCATCATTCGTGCCTATTTTCGGATGCTGCTCGAAACCGCCTCCGAAGCGGGCGACGATGGCGAAGGTCAAGGCACCGGCTACGAGGGCCGCAACTACGCCCCCGGCAAGATGAAGCAGTTCGCCTCCTGGTTCACTCATGGAGTGCCCGGTGGAGGCGCGCTTCGCAAGGCTATCTACGAATGCAAGTCAGGCCCTGCGGTTCTCGATGCGGTTGAGGATTTCTTTTCGAACCGCCTCACGGACGGAATCACTGCTACGGAAGCTGACGCGATCGATCAGCCGGTCTTCGCCGAATGCTCCTGGTGAATCAACCCTACTGAGATCACAAGTATGTGCGCTGCCTAAACGGCCGCGGGCATTTCGCTCATTTTCGAATCGAGAATCGGTCTTCGTTCCTTCCAAAAGGCGCAGCAACGGTCTCAATCGGCCGGATATGGAAGATTGATTGGGCAGTCATCATCGCGACGGGATTTATATTCAACTCTATTTTGAATTTGAACCCGTGATCGACAGGAGAGCCGGTCCTTGAGATTGCCCTCACTTCCATTCAACCGCCATTATCGGACCCTCGCGGTGACGGTGCTCCTTCTCGTCTTCACACTGCAACTTGTGCACGTGGCGCGGGTGTACTCGGCGAACTGGGACGAGGCGCATCACCTGTACGACGGCTACAACATCTGGACGAAGCATGATTACCGGTTGAATGCCGAAGTGCCGCCGCTGGTGAAGCTTACGGCTGCACTCCCGCTGCTGCGAATGCATCTTCAGGTTCCGCCTGACCTAGGAAAGTCTCAAGGGCTTGAAGCCTTCCTAGACGGCCGGTTGTTTGTCTTCGGAAATGGCGGAGACCGCGTTCTCTTTCCAGCGCGTATGGCATGCATGTTGTTTGCACTGCTGCTGGCCGTGCTGCTTTACATGGCAACCCAAGAAATGTTCGGCGGTATCGCCGCACTGGCCGCTCTGTCACTGTTCACCTTTGACCCGCTCGTGCTCGCGCATGGCGCCTTGGTGTCGACTGATGTTGGCAGTGCCTGCTTCATCTTCGGATCTGTATACGCCTTCTACCGCTATTCCCAGGTTCCGAAACTTCCGCGTCTTCTTGTTGTTGGTCTGGCGACGGGACTCGCGATGACCGCAAAATTTACAGGGATCTTCGTCTTCCCGATGCTCGTGCTCCTCGCCGGAGTCGAAGCGCTGCTCGCACGAAGCTGGACGGTGCTGGGAAAGCGCCTGATGGCGTGCGCGGCGATTCTGCTCTGCGCTTGGGTGGTGACCTGGGCATTCTACGGGTTTCGCTACGCACCGGCTCCGGGTGGCAAAGAGCTTTCGCCGAGTCTCGGGCCCTATGTTGCCTCTATGCCGAATAAGACCAATGCTGCGGAGCTATCGGCGGTTTCTAAGTTTCACCTGCTGCCCGAGGGATATATCTGGGGACTGGCCAATACCAAGAAGACAGAGTGGGAGTACACCAGCTACTTCTTCGGAAGAATGTACCGTCATGGACCATGGCAGTACTTTCCCGTTGCGTTTCTCATCAAATCCACGCTCCCGTTGTTGTTTTCACTGGCGTTGTTTCCGTTCTTCTGGCTTCGGCGTCAGGATCGGCATGCGCGCGAGCTGTGCTTTCTGCTGATTCCCGTCGTGTTTTATTTCGCGCTGGTGACCACGTCGCATATGGATATTGGCGCACGGCACCTGATGCCGATCTTCCCGTTTCTCTATGCTCTCGCGGGCGTCACGATCGCGCACGCGATCGTTCGTAGCCGGGGCTGGGCTGCGGTCGCAGCGGCGCTGCTGCTGTGGCAGGTTCTTACTTCGGCCCGCTCCGCTCCCGCGTACATGGCCTACGGGAATGAGGCGTGGGGTGGACCCTCGCAGGTTCATCGCTACCTCAGCGATGCGAACGTCGATTGGGGGCAGCAGCTGAAGGCGGTGAAACAGTACCTGGATCAAAATCACATTCAGGACTGTTGGTTTGCCTATTTCCCGGACGGAGCGGTTGAGCCTTCCGACTACGGCGTCAATTGCAAGCGACTGCCGACCGGAAGTTCGCTCTGGTGGTTCAGATTGCCAATGGACGTTCCCCCGGTGATCGACGGGACGATTCTGATCAGCGACAGTGATCTGGAGGGCGTCGAGTCGGGAGACGGACCGTTAAACTGGTTCAATCCATTTGTCGGATTGAAGCCGGCAGCGGTAATTCAGGATGGAGTCTATGTCTATCACGGACGGTTTGCCGTGCCATTAATGGCAGCCCTGGTGGACGTGCGAAAGACAGGCGACCTCCTCAAAGCCGGCCAGGCGGACGCGGCTCTCGCTACCGCGCAGGAGGCCGTCAAGCTCGCACCGGACTCCGCCATCACGCAACTCAACCTGGCTGACACGCTCATCTTGAAGCAGCAATGGGGCGAGGCATTCGACCACTATCAACGCGCGGGGGAGTTAGCGCGAACCATCCGGCCCGAGCTTGAGGACGAAGACATGATTCCAAGAAGCGAAAAAGGAATGGAGTTGGCCGAAAGCCATCTTCATCAACCGTGATGTACGCCTGATAGTGAAAATCGAGGGCAGCCGGTTACATCATGCTGAAAGTGTGTGATGTGTCGGAGATGCGCTACGCGTGTGGAACGGGCACGTACCGGTCTCCGCTTCATTGTCGTCAGGAAGCGCATACTGCTTCCATTCACGATTCGTGAGGTTCCCGTAAAACCCAATGTCAGGATGTACCGCCATTTCGTCATAAGCCAACATGCGCTTGTGTATGCGCTGCCGGACCGAGGCGGCGATTGGTTGCGATGTTGCCGGGTCAATGAACAGGACTCTCGGCTGGAAGATAAGCACCGCGCCTGGACCGAGATTTCTGCTACGCCGGCGCCGGTAGGTGGGGGATGCTCCCACCACAAACATCTCGCAACCCTCAAACGCGAACTCCCAGAGCGGCTCGTCGGGCGTCCTGTCTATGGCCGGAGCTTGATCGTGCTCGTGAAGGAACTGCAGTGTCTGCCAGAAGCGCGCCACGAAGGCATGGTGGTCAGTCATCGATGGATCGGGCTCGAAGAACGCGGCCAGGCTCGAGCGTTCATGAGGAGGAGCGCCAATGAGGCTGACAAATTGCCGCATGTTGGTCACAAACTGATTTAGGCCATCCTGCGCGACGAACGTGTAAATCATCTCTCCGCGGGCCTCGGCACTCTGGCCGAAGAAACAGGGATACTCGGGGTTGCGAAGCCTGGCTTTGTATTGTTCATACGCCTCCAGCTTCCAGCTATTTTCGACTTGGACTCCCAGCCTGCCTTGATCAAGAACACGGCCTGTCCATTCTCGTGAAAAAGCGCAGATCATGCAGCCCTCATGGACGGCGTCTTCTTTCCTCGCCTGGCTAAGCGGATCATGCGGCGAAAGCCTGCAAGCTGCTGTTCTCCCCATGAGCCGCTGACTAGAGCAGGTTCGGCTCCGGCATCGCCAGTCTCGACGGTGTTGTCGCGAAATCTGGCAGTCCCAAAAGAAATGTCCCACAAGGACAAGGTAGTTCCGAAGTTGCAGCTGCGCCTCCCAGCGGCACGCAGCGCGTGGTGCGTGCGATGAAATTGCGGGGAGACAAAGATGTGTCCCCCAAGCCATCCGTAGCCAACCCGGGTGTTTGCGTGGGAGATGCTGCCGAGAAGCCGGAAGCAAAGAATGAGGAAGGGAAACTGAAGCGACGGCACCCCGATAGTCAGGCCCACTAAGATCAGCCACACATAAGTGATCGCGTCTTCCAATATGTGCGAGCGGTCATCGGACCAGAAGGTCATCTGGTCTTCGGCATGATGAAGGGAGTGAATGCCATACCACCACCCATACCTGTGAGAGAGACGATGACGCCAATAGTCGGCTAGATCGAGAAGAGTGAAGTTCGCGATGAAGACGATAGCGGGCCACGACACGAGAAAAGGCAACAGTCGCGAAAGGGACGGCGGGGTGATCGCGTGGGCCTGCAGAAATCCATTGAGCTGCCGGTGCAGCCAATCGTATTCAAAGAACGCGATGAGCGGATAAAGCACGATGCGGACAAAGAACGCATAGATCACGTCCGCCGCGATGCAGTTGCGTTTGGACCAACTCGTGAGCGGCCGGTACCGTTCGAGCGGTGTACAGATTGAAAAGCTGATGCACAGCTCCGCAACTCCGCAGGCAGCAAAAAACAGCCAAAGCGAAATAGCGTGCTCATAATGCTGCATGCCCAGCTTTTCTAACAACGATTGAATGAAATTGAGAATGCCGTCAACGCTCATTGAGTACGCCGGACTGGTGTGGGTGCCCACACATGCCGTCCTCCAAATATCCAACCAATACCAACTTGGCAGGTCCGGTCAGAGGGTTCCAGTTGTTTGCAGCTAACGTTGCGCTTCGTGCAGGGAACCACCGCAAGTCGCGGGGTTAATTTTGATTGTAACTCCATTCCGCTTCGCAAAATATTCAGGCTGAATTCCTTACCGTTTCAGCTTCTTCGCCCGTCAAGGGGACCAACTCCTGGTGACCGCAAGCAACTGTTGCCACCCGGCCTTGCTCATCTTTAACCGCTGCCCGTTGGCCAGACTCACCGAGCCTTCGCTGCGCCCCTCGCGAAAGATCTCTTGCACCTTCTCCACATTCACAATGACAGAGCGATGAATGCGGACGAACTTCTCCGGGTCGAGAGTCTCTGCAAGTTGTTTGATCGTCTCGCGCAGCATGAGGCTCTTCGCACCGACGTGCAGGCAGCAGTAATAGTCTGCGGCCTCGATCCACTCGATCTCATCGACATTGACGAAGCAGTCCCTCCTGCCGCCGGGAATGAGCAGACGTCTTGGATATTCGTTCCTCGCGCCGTTCCCCAGATTTTCCAGTACGGACTTGAGCTGCTCCTGATTCGACAACGCGGCGCTCGACGCAATCCGTTCCTTTACCCGGGCCAGGGTCGCCTGCAGGCGCTCCCGTTCGACCGGCTTGGTCAAGTAGTCCAGCGCGTGGACCTCGAACGCCTTCACCGCATATTGATTGTGCGCCGTCACGAAAACCGTTACCGGCATATACGCCGGACCGACCTGCTCGAGGACCTCAAACCCTCCCCTTCCCGGCATCTGAATGTCGAGAAAGAGCACGTCGATTCGTCTCTCTTTGAGGCTCGCTACCGTCTCTCTTCCATTGCGACATTCTCCGATGACACAAATCTCATCGTCGCCCGACAACAGAAACCTGAGGCGTTCGCGCGCCAGCGGTTCATCGTCGGCAATGATCGTCTTCAGCTTCATCTTCAGCCGCGTTCATAGGGGATGGCGATCGCGACTTCAAAGCCGCCCGATTCCACCGGCTGCGCTTTCATCGAATAGCCGTCCAGGTAGAAATGCGCGAGCCGCTCGCGCGTGTTTTTTAGTCCGATGCCATGGCCATTCTGCAGCGCAGCGCCTCCGCCTGAGCCACTCCCCGAATCGCGCACACGCAGGAGCAACGTAGACCCCTCGCGCCGCGCCGAAGCCTCGACCAGACCTTCGCTCTCGCAATTCGCGATTCCATGCCGAATCGCATTCTCTACGATAGGTTGAAGCAGGAAACAAGGGACCAGCCCATCGAGGGCGCCCGGCTCTACTTTGATCTCGACACGCAGCCGATCGGCAAAACGAACCTGCTCGATCGCGAGGTAATTTTCCATGATCTCCAACTCTTGCGAGAGCGGCACCTTCTCCGGAGTAGTTCTCTGCAGGGTGCTCCGCAAAATCGCGTTGAGGTGAGAAAGCATCGAAGCTGCTTCCCTCTGCCGCCCAAACTCAACCAGGGTAGTGATGGCATTCAGGGTGTTGAAGAGAAAGTGGGGTTCCATCTGCATCTGCAATGCCCGCAGGTGTGCCGTGGAGAGCTGCTTCTGCAGTTCCGCGGCGGCCAAGGCATCCTTCTGCGCACGAATCTGGAACTGGATGGTCCCAATCATTCCGAAGAGAAATCCATAGAGCAGCACTTCCATGCCGAAGCGATTGACGTTCAGCATGCTCGTCCAAATCGCCAACGGAGAAGACTGCCAGCCTGGATCGATGAACCCAAGGCTGCCCAGCAGCAGCAGATGGACGACGCCAAGCGCTGACCCCACCAGCAGATGAATCGAAATCGCTTTGAAAGAAAAGCTGGAGGCAAAGGCCAGGTGCTGGCTCAGCTTCCACATCGCGCTGGCAATGCACGCCCACCACAGCCAAAGCACCGCTCCGTATATGAGGGATGGACGATGAGTCACTGACTGGCATTCAGCGGCAGTCGCAAGAGCGAGAGCAGTCGCGACAGAAAAGATCACGGCATGGCCGTTCAGTCGCAGCCCTGCCTGCAGGCCACCGGGACGTTTCCAGACAGATTCGGCGCGGCCGGCCTGCGGTGCGTTCGCCTGCTTGCTGGATGAAGCCTGGGGTAACTCGTGTGCAGCCGTGAGTGCATTCATCTGCTTCCTTCCTTCTCCGATGAATCCCGAGCACCATCGTTCCTTCCAGAATCGTACTCCGGGACCACCATGGCCAGCTCTTTGCAGGGAACCCCATAGTTTCTGCAGGGAGCGAGCCTCGATGCCAGGGGTGAAAGCACATCACTCTCTCGCCGCCAATTCCAGAGCGCTGACTGCATTTACTGCAACCCCGGCTGCATACCGATGGTCACGCGCGAAACAAGCCCGGATCCTGGCTCTGAGGTATCGCGAGCGTGAAGCACCACGGCATCTTGTCCCTCCTCAAATACGTTTTGTTCGGAGCCCCACTGTGTCTTCCCCTGACATCCTGCACTCGAGTCGCAGCCAAAGCGAAACCAGCCGCAACCGAGGCGGTACCGGTCCGCGCCGTGCGGGCGGTCTCCGAGGATGTTCCCGTCGACATCGCAGCTGTCGGAAACGTCGAGGCGATGGAACGCGTTGAGGTCAAGTCGCGGGTGCCCGGGCAAATCAACCTTGTCGCCTTCGTCGAAGGACAAAACGTAACTAAGGGCCAGTTGCTTTTCACCATCGACCGCGAGACGCTCGAACGTCAAACGCTGGAAGAGCAGGCAAACTTTGAACGCGACGCCGCGATGGAAGAGCAGGCCCGCGCAGTTGTGGCGCGTGACACCGCCGCAGAAAAGCAGAGCCATTCAGAGGCGGATGTTGCCCGGCGCCTTGGGACACTCGGCGTAATCTCCGGGCAGCGCGTCGACCAGCTGGTCACCGCCAGCGAGACTGCCGGCGCAGCCCAGCGCGCCGACCAGGCGGCGGTCGAGGCCGCGGCAGGCACAATCAGGGCCGACCGGGCGCGGCTTGCCGAGACTCAGCTGCAACTGCACTTTACAGATGTGGTCGCGCCGATCAGCGGGCGCGCCGGCGCGGTGACCGTGAAGACCGGCAACATGGTGCGAGACAACGACACTACCCTCGTCACCCTGCTTCAACTGGCGCCCATCTATGTCACCTTTGGAATTCCCGAACAGAGTCTGCCCGAGGTGCGCCGCCTCAACGCGGCGGGGCAACTGACAGTAAACGCAAGCCTTGATGCGGCCGCCGGTAGCGCAGCCGGGATGGAAGGCCATCTCGCCTTCATCGACAACACCGTCGATGCAACCACCGGCACGATCCGGCTCAAGGCTGTGTTCCTGAATGCCGACAACGCCCTGTGGCCGGGGGAGTATATCAATGTGCGCTTCCGCCTTGGCGTGGAGGCGGGCAGAACGGTGGTGCCAGAATCCTCTATTCAGGATGGCCTCGACGGCAAATACGTCTGGCTGGTCAAATCTGGGAAGGCTTCGATTGCGCCTGTGACCGTGCTGCGGACCTACCGGCCAACGACCGGCCCCGAAGAAGCAATTATCGGCGGCGGCATCAAGCCGGGCGACGTGGTAGTCACCGAAGGGCAGCTCCGGCTTACGGCCGGTGCGACAGTCACATTGTTAGATGCCTCGCACAGCCAACCGCCGGCTTCCAAACCAACGGTAACGCCGTGACTGCGAACGCCGCCAATGCTAAGCAAGGTGTCCAATGATGCGTTTCACTGACTTCTTCATTCGCCGCGCGACCACGACCACGCTGCTGAGCGCGGCCATCGCCGGCTTCGGTCTGCTCAGTTACAATTCCCTCGCAGTCAGCAACCTGCCCGAGGTCCAGTACCCGACCATCCACGTTCAGGCTGGTTTGCCAGGGGCAAATCCCGACGCTATGGCATCCACTGTGGCCACGCCGCTCGAGAGTGAGTTCTCAACCATCCCCGGCATCGAACACATGGCCTCCACCAGTGCGGTGGGCGAAACCAACATCACTCTTGAGTTCGATTTGAATCGGAGCGTCGACGCGGCCGCGCAGGATGTCCAGGCGGCGATCTCCCGCGCCGCGGGCGCGCTCCCCGCAAGTATGCCCTCGCCGCCCTCCTACTCAAAGGTGAATCCAGCACAGAGGGCGATCCTCTGGCTCGAGATGTCATCAACGACAATCGCCCTCGACGACTTCGCAAAATACGCGAATCAGATCTTCGCCAAGCGCGTCTCCATGGTGAGCGGCGTCTCTCAGGTAGAGGTTTACGGACCGGAAGCCCCCGCGATTCGCGTGCAGGCCGACCCGGCCAGGCTGGCAGCTTATGGGCTCGACCTTGAGCAGCTTCGCACCGCGCTCACCAGCAACAGCACCAACCTGCCATCGGGTACTCTCTACGGCGACAACAAGGACTTCTCCCTGCAGGCCAATAGCCAGCTCAGTTCGGCCGGGGAGTTTTCCCAAATGGTCGTCGCTTACCGCGACGGATCTCCCATTCGCTTGAGTCAGGTCGCCAACGTCTTCAATAGCTCAAGGAGTGACAGGAGCCGGTTTTGGATCAATGGGCGGCGTAGCGTCATCCTCGCGGTGCGGAAACAGCCCGGCGCCAACACTGTCGAAGTCGCCGACAAGGTAAAGGCCGTTATCTCCTCGCTGCGCGATTCCATGCCGCCGGGGGTCTCCTTTGGTAAGGTCGCCGACGATGCCGACCTGGTCCGCGAATCGATCGCCGAGGTCAATCGCACCCTGATCATCACCATCGTTCTGGTCGTGCTGGTCATCTTCTTATTTCTCGGAACCGCGTCTTCGACAATCGTCGCCAGCGCGACCATCCCGCTTTCCATCCTCGGATCCTTCATCGTCATGCGGCTGCTTGGTTATTCGGTAGATATGTTTTCGATGATGGCAATAACTCTTTCCGTCGGCTTCATCGTCGACGACGCCATCGTCATGATTGAGAACATCGTGCGTCATCGCGAGATGGGCAAGTCGCGAATGCAGGCCGCGCTCGACGGTGCCAACGAGGTCGGTTTCACCATCATCTCAATGACGATCTCTCTGGTCGCCGTCTTCCTGCCCATAGTCTTTCTAAGTGGCATCCTGGGCCGCCTGCTTCGCGAGTTCGCAGTGACGATCTCCGTGTCGATACTGCTTTCCGCACTCACGGCGCTCACGCTCACACCCATGCTATGCAGCCGCTTCCTCGGCTCGCGCGAAACCGCAGGCCACTGGTTTCAAGAGCGTTCGGAGAGCTTCTACGCCGCCATGCAGGAGGCATACCGGCGTTCGCTGGACGTGGTCTTGCGCCATAGGCGCGCCACCATCCTCGTTAGTGTCGCGATGACCGTGCTCACCGCCTGCCTCTTCGTCGTCGTTCCCAAAAGCTTTATCCCCGCCGTGGACGTGCCCAACTTTGGGGGCACCCTTGAGGCCTCGCAAGATAACTCTTTCGATCGCATGATTGCTTATGGCGAAGAGGTCAACAAGATTCTCGCAACCATTCCGTGGATGCAAAGCAACCTCGCTGGCGTGGATTCGCAGAACAACGGCTGGTTCTGGGTTAATCTCGTTCCCGATAAACACCGGCCCAACGTAAAGGTCATCATGGCCGGCCTGCAGAAGCGCTTGAACAAGATTCCAGGCCTCAACGTCTACCTCCGCCAGGGCAATTGGGTCGATCTCGGCCAGAGTGAGGGGCGTTCGCAATACTCGGCCGCGCTCCAAAGCCCAGACGCCGAGGAGCTATACCGGTGGGCGCCCCGCTTGAAGACGAAGCTACAATCGCTGCCCGAGTTGGCAAACGTCTCGAGCGATCTGCAGATGAGCGCGCCGCGCGTGAATGTCGACATCCGCCGCGATCTCGCCATGTCGCTCGACGTCGACCCCGAAAAGATTGCCAACACCCTCTACGATGCCTATGGAAACCGGCGCGCGAACACGATCATGGTAGCGTCGGAGCGCTACGACGTGATCCTCGAGGTCGCAAGACAGTACCAGCGCGACCCGGCGGCCCTGGCAGACTTATACATCCGGTCGAACGCCGGCCGGCTGGTTCCCCTCTCGGCGATCACTACGCTCACTCAGACCGTGGCGCCTTTAACCGCGAACCACATCGGGCAATTTCCCGCAGTCACTTTTCAATTCGATCTCAAGCCTGGAGTTTCACTAAGCGCCGCGACGGAGATCGTTCGCCGGGCGGCCGAGGAGATCGGCATACCAACGACGATCAGCTTCGCATTTCAAGGGACCGCCGCCCAATTCCAAAGCTCGCTCAAAGGCCTCGGGCTTCTGCTGGTCATCGCAGTAATGGTGATCTATCTCGTCCTCGGAGTGCTCTACGAGAGCTTCATCCATCCCATCACGATTCTCTCCGGGCTGCCATCGGCTGCCATCGGCGCGCTGCTCACCTTGCTGGCATGCGGGGAAGATCTTAATCTCTATTCTTTTCTCGGCATAATTATGTTGATCGGCATCGTGAAAAAGAACGCGATCATGATCGTAGACTTCGCGCTCGACGCCGAACGCGGCTCCGGCATGAGCCCTGAGGCCGCGGTCTACCAGGGCTGTGTGCAACGCTTTCGTCCAATCATGATGACCACGATGGCCGCCTTGTTCGGCGCGATCCCCGTCGCCTTCGGCAGCGGCATCGGCGGCGAGGCGCGCCGCCCCCTCGGCATCGCGGTCGTCGGGGGCCTCCTGCTTTCCCAATCGCTGACCCTCTACATCACGCCGGTCATTTATCTCTACCTTCATCGCTTTCAGCCAGGCCACTCCAGGAAAGTTATGGATGAGATCTCCTTGTTGAGACCAACCACCGTGCACCATTCGAATTGAAGTAGCATGACAGCTTGAGACGGCGGAGCTGCTGAGTTCACCCACTGGTAGCGATGCACGTTGTCCGGTTGCCTACTTCGGGCGGCCACTTAGATCCTCAGACCGGAGTTCAAGACCAATGCCGCCGACGGACGTTTACCGAGCGCGAATGATTGACAATCGCGCAACCTAGTCCGTAGTCTGCTTTCGACAGTAAACGCTTACCCGATTTGCTGGAATGCGTGAAGCTGTGCGGCAATGTCTCCGCGGGAGACGCCGCGGAAAGGTCCACCCCTCACATGCCGCTTCGATCCTTTCTCGCCCTCTTGGCTATTCTGGTTAACGCTTCCGCGACGTCCTCCCAGGCGCAACTCACGGCTGCAGAACTGGCGCCCACTCCCCCTATGGGCTGGAATAGCTGGGATTCCTTTGGGCCCTCCGTGCGCGAGAACGAGGTCAAGGCGAATGCCGACTTCATCGCCGGCAAGCTCCTCAAGTTTGGCTGGCAGTATGTGGTCGTCGATATCGAGTGGTATCAGCCCGACGCGCATGCCCACGGTTATATCGCACGGGGCCGCGTCACCATGGACAAATATGGCCGCTTTGTGCCGTCTGAAAACCGCTTCCCCTCGGCGGCTGACGGCGCAGGATTCAAGCCGCTGGCGGACTACATCCACACCAAGGGTCTGAAATTCGGTATTCACATCATGCGCGGAATTCCGCGAGAAGCTGTGGATAAAAACCTGCCCATCGAGGGATCGAAATATCATGCGGCCGATGTGGCCGACAAGGTGAACGTGTGCCAGTGGAAAAATATGGAAGATACCTACGGCGTCGACATGACCAAGCCCGGCGCGCAGGATTATTACGACTCGATCGCGCGGCTCTATGCCTCCTGGGGCGTCGATTTTGTCAAGGCTGACGACATGAGCCGGCCTTTCCGCGGGCCTGAGATCCATGCCCTGAGCATCGCCTTGCGGAAGACCGGCCGACCGATCGTACTCAGCCTCTCACCCGGGCCGGCGCCGGTCGATGAGTACGCTGCGCTATCTGCCAACGCCAACATGTGGCGCATCTCGAACGATTTCTGGGACCGTTGGATCGACATCAAAGAGCAGTTTGAACGGGCGCACCGCTGGGAGGGTAAATCTCAACCCGGAGGCTGGCCCGATGCGGACATGCTGCCGCTTGGGCATATTGCCATTCGCGGCGAACGGGGCGATGATCGCAAGAGTCTATTCACCCACGATGAGCAGATCACGTTGATGTCGCTCTGGTCGACCTTCCGCTCCCCGCTCATGATGGGAGGCGACTTGCCGAGCAGCGACGACTTCACTCTCGGCCTGCTAAGCAATCCGGAGGTCCTCGACGTAGACCAGAAGAGCAGCGGCGGCCATCAGTCCTATGATCAAGGGGCCATCCTGGCATGGACTGCGGATGCGCCTGGCGGAACAGCAAAGTATGTCCCCGTTTTCAACACCGGGGATGCACCCGCAAAGGCGGATTTGAAATGGAACCAGGTCGGAGTCGACACCCATGAACCCCTGGTCCGTGACCTTTGGACACGGCAGGACCTTGGCCAGAAGGCAACGATCTCGCTCACCCTGCAACCCCATGCCAGTGTGCTGTACAAGGTGAGCGGACACTAGACCGTCCCATTTGCTCGACGACCGTAGCCATCCGTCCCTGTTCTTTCAACGAACCATCCGCTCGCGCATGAAAAGAACCTATGGGTTAACATCGCTCACGAACCTTTTATCTCAGGGTCGACGCTGCGCGCCTGTTCGTTGCTTCAAAAGGTTCTTGGCGCTCGCTCCAGAGATGGTCTCATTCCGAATAGCGATCCGAATGAAACTGTCCTGATGTTCCCTCGTGTTCGATAATGATTCAAGACTCATAATCGGTCGGATCAACTATGGCCTGTTCATACTAGGGTCTTCAAGCGTGTGCTAGTTCTGCTCGTCGCATCAGACTTTCACGCACCTTCACTTCGCGTCCGTTTTTAGCAATAATTAAGGGTGTTATGTCCAAGCAAGAATTCCAGACTGAAGTAAGCCAGCTCCTCCAACTCATCGTTCATTCGCTTTACTCCCACCCGGAGATTTTTCTCCGCGAGCTGATCTCCAACTCCTCCGACGCTCTCGACAAGCTGCGTCACCTCACCCTCGTCGATGACAAGTACAAGTCGCTGGTCGGCAACGGCATCGAATCTCCGCGCATCGATCTCGAGCTGGACGAAGAGAAGAAGACTCTTACCGTCTCTGACACCGGCATCGGCATGAACGAGGAAGACCTCGTCGCTCACCTCGGCACCATCGCCCGCTCCGGAACGAAAACCTTCCTTGCTCAGCTCTCCGGCGACGCCAAGAAGGACTCCAACCTCATTGGCCAGTTCGGCGTCGGCTTCTATTCCGTCTTCATGGTCGCCGACAAAGTCGAGGTCTTCTCCCGCAAGGCAGGGGAAGACAAGACCTACAAGTGGACCTCCGACGGCAAGACCGGCTTCGAGATCGAAGAGGCCACCGGCAGCGACGCCCGCTCCAGCGCTGGCAGCACCGTCCTTATTCACTTCAACGATGAGGGCGCACAGTATGCCAACTCCTGGCGCCTGCAGGAGATTGTCAAAAAGTATTCCAACCACATCGCCTTCCCTATCTTCCTCACCTACGACAAAAGCGAGTGGAACGCCGAGAAGAAGGAGTCCAGTAAATCCCGCGTCACCGAGCAAGTCAACGCCGCCTCGGCCATGTGGCAGCGCTCCAAGTCCGAGCTTAAGAGCGAGGACTATAAGGAGTTCTACAAGTCCATCACCGGCAATTGGGAAGACCCGCTTTTCTGGTTCCACACGCGCGCCGAAGGCACCTACGAGTACACCACGCTTTTTTACATCCCGGCCAAGGCCCCGATGGACCTCTACCAAGCCGACTACAAGGGTGGCATCAAGCTCTACGTCAAGCGCGTCTTCATCATGGACGACTCCAAGGAACTGCTCCCGCAATACCTCCGCTTCGTCCGCGGCGTCATCGATTCCGAAGACCTTCCACTCAACGTCTCCCGCGAGGTTCTTCAGCAGAACAAGGTCCTCAACAGCATCAAGACCGCAAGCGTCAAAAAGATTCTGTCCGAGTTGAAGAATATCGCCACCGAAGACAAGGACAAGTACGCGCTGTTTATCGCCGAATACAACCGTCCCCTCAAGGAAGGTCTCTACGGCGATTTCGCTAACCGTGAGACTCTCCTTGAGCTCATCCGCTTCAAGTCCACTCAGGTCGAAGGCTTCACCTCACTCGAGGAAGCCAGGCAGCGCATGCAGCCGGAACAGAAGGCCATCTACTACATCACCGGCAGTTCCGAGAGCATGCTCCGCAACTCGCCACTGCTCGAGATCTACAAGAAGAAGGGCATCGAGGTCCTCATTCTCGACGACGACATCGATGAGATCGTTTTCTCGAATGTATTAAAGTACGGCGAAATCGACCTTAAGGCTGTCAATAAATCCACCACCGGCGACGACTTTAAAGACGATTCAGCTCCCCAGAAAACTGAGGAGATCAAGCCGCTCCTCGAGAAGATCAAGGCCACCCTAGGCGAAGCCGTCAAAGAGGTCCGCGCGTCTGCGCGCCTTGCCGACAGCCCGTCCGTGATCGTCTCCGACGAGGACGAACCTAGCGCGCGCATGCGGCAAATGATGCGGGCGATGGGCCAGAAGGATGTCCCCGAGCCCATCCCGACCCTCGAAATCAATCCGGACCACGAAATCATCAAGAAGCTGCTCGCCAACCCCGAAGATGCCACGGTAGAGGACGCCGCCTGGCTCCTCTTCGACCAGGCCCTCCTCCTGGAAGGCATCCCGCCCAAAGATCCTGCCACTTTCGTGAAACGCCTCAACCGTGTATTGAGTCACTCGATTTAAATGCAGAATGCTGAGAGGCAGGTGGAGGCGTCGTCCGCTCCCCTGCCTCTCCGAGCACCTCCCAAAGCCGCATGAAGTCTCCTTCCATGCCGGGCGGCCAGCAGATGATCATGTCGAACTAGACTCCGGGCGCAGCCATTCTCTGTAAGGAGCCTGCGCTCGCCTAAAGTCCAAGATCGCTTAACCCCGGGTGATCGTCGGGCCGGCGTCCCAGGGGCCAATGGAACATTCGCTCGTCTGGGGAGATCCGAAGGTCATTGATCGATGCATACCGCAGACGCATCACCCCCTCTTCGTTGAACTCCCAGTTTTCGTTCCCATACGCCCGATACCACTGACTGGAATCGTCACGGTACTCGTATGCGAATCGCACCGCGATGCGATTGCCGGCGAACGCCCAAAGCTCCTTAATCAATCGGTACTCATGCTCCCGGTTCCACTTCCGAGTCAGAAACTCCACGATCTGTTCGCGACCCGTTGGAAACTCAGCCCGGTTGCGCCAGCGGCAATCGACCGTATAGGCCAAAGATACCCGTTGTGGATCACGAGAATTCCAGCCGTCTTCCGCTTTGCGCACCTTCTCAATCGCAGTCTCAAGTGTGAATGGTGGAATTGGAGCTAACATCGTCCCCGTCGTTGTCAAATCAACCTCCATTTTCAAATCGATCAATGCTTGCAGATCAATGATTACCGATTAATGATTGCCGCCGCCATTGCAGCTTCTCCGGCTATGCGTTTGTTGAATTGTCACATATTCACTTCGGAGAGGAGGCTAGCTGCATATCGGCATCACACTTGGTTGCCGCAGCACAATCGATTGGGATGTGGAGCGTGACCCGAGTTCCCTGTCCCGGCAGACTCGAAATTTCCGCCTTACCGCCGTGAAGCACCGCGATGCTCTGCACAATCGCGAGCCCCAGGCCGGTGCCTCCCAATCCCTGCGAGCGGGACGAATCGACGCGGAAGAAGCGATCAAAAACCCTGGGCAGCGCTTCCGCCGGAATGCCGGCGCCGGTATCAGAGACGAAGATGTGAATCATGGAAGCCTCGACGCTCGTTCCTAATACAACTGCTCCGCCGGGTGGTGTATGCGCTAGGGCGTTCGAGACCAGGTTGCCCACCGCCCTCTGCATAAGTGCCCGGTCCAGCTCCGCGACGACCCGTTCGCCGGCGACCGCCTTAGTGAGCGAGACCTCGCCGTCAGCGGCGGACGCTTCATAATATTCAAGCACTCGGCCGAGCAATTCGCCCACGTCCACCAACTCGCGGCGCAGATCGGTCAACGGGCTCTCCGCCCGGCCCAGAAATAACAGATCGCCGATCAGATCCGATAGCCGGACAGCCTCTTCCAGGCAAGACTCGATCACATCGCGGTACTCGTCGGCGCTTCGGGCGCGGACCAGGGCTACTTCCGCCTCGCCGCGAATGTTATTCACTGGGGTACGCAGGTCGTGCGCAATGTCTGCAGAGAACCTCGAGATGCGCTTGAAGGATTCCTCAAGCCGATCCAACATCTGGTTGAATGTGCCGGCCAAAGAGGCTAGCTCAAAGGGATATCCTTCCGGAAGGATCCGTTCCCGCAGGTTCGTCGAACTGATGTGGCGCGCAGTCGTCGCCATCTCCTCCACCGGACGAATGCCGTGCCGTGCAATCTGGTACCCGACTAAGGGAAAGATCACAAAAGTCGCTAGCAGAATGACCCAGAACCAGAAACGATAGCGTGCCAGCAGCTCCTGTTTTTGCGAAACATCGATCGCAATCTGAACGGTGTCACTCTGAGTTGCCGAGGCGCCGACCGGCGCCGACACGCCGGTCACGCGAAAGTCATGCCCATCTCTGCCCCTCATTCGAACGGTGCGGCCAGGATGAAGTTGGGTTCGCTTGGCTAATTGCGCGAGGTCCAGCTGGTCCGCCATCCCGGGCGTCATCAACACTGGAGTGTTTCGATCGTCTATGAGACGAATATAAAAGTGTTCGTACTGGCGCGCAGCCGATTCGAGTTCAATCTCCTCGCGCAATGCGTCCTGATCATCGGGCCTCTCTCGCAACATCGTGCGAAGCACATGCACCTTGTCCGCGAGAAACAAATCGGTGCTTTTCTCGAGTTCTCCCACGAGCACTAAATAAAGACTGACGATGGCGAATGTCACTAGAAACAAGCCCGCAAGTGCGTAGCCGGCGGTCAGCCGGAAGGCCAGCGTTCGCCACAACCGCGAGATTGGCTGGCGACTGCTACTCAGCTTCCAAGACATAGCCCGCGCCCCGAACCGTGTGGATCAACTTGATAGGAAAAGGATCGTCCACCTTGCTGCGCAGGCGTCTGACATTGACATCGACGACGTTTGTGTCGCTGTCGAAGTTCATGTCCCAGACCGCCTCGGCGATCAAAGTCCGGGACAGCACCTCGCCCGCGCGCCTCGCCAGCAAAGTTAGAAGAAGAAACTCTTTGAATGTTAAATCTAACCGCTGACCGCCTCGGGTTGCGCGCTGACGCAACAAGTCAATTTCAAGGTCGGCCAGGCGAAGGTTTTCCTGCGCGCGCGGAGGTCCGCGGCGCAGCAACGACCGCACCCTCGCCAACAATTCGGAGAATGCAAACGGCTTCACCAGATAATCATCCGCGCCCAGTTCAAATCCCCGCACCCGCTCGTGTACCGCATCGCGAGCGGTCAGCAGAAGCACCAGGACCGGGCCGCCTTCTTTGCGCAACCGCGTCAGCACCTGCCAGCCATCCAGCCCTGGCAGCATTACGTCTAGAATGACAAGGTCGAAATGCGATTCCTGCGCCAGGTGCAGCCCATCCGATCCATCTACCGCGACATCGACGACGAAACCTGCCTCCGCAAGTCCCTTCTTCAGGAACTTGGCGGTCTTGGCTTCATCTTCGACAATCAAAATCTTCATGGTTCCCTCAAAAGGCTTCATCGAACGCAGCGTGCCGTGCCCGTTCTTCAGGTTTGTGGCGGTTCCCGAAGGTAGATGAGAATCTGTTTGCCGGTCCCATCCGGAGAAGCTTTAGCGCCCTCGCGGACCCTCTCGAGCGCAGCGCCGTTCTCTATCAGCGTCCATGTCTCTCTGGACAGAATGATGTGGCCATCTTCATGCTCTTCAACGGAGAAGACCAGGCTCTTCCCGGACCGAACGATCGATGTATGGAATTCATCCCCGTCGGCTCCAATAGTTGTGGACACCTTGCCGTCCGTTGTATAGCGTTGCATCGCGGTCCGGGCCGCTCCGGAGCCGCGACGGATGGTGGTCTCTACATTCAGTTGTGCATCGTGATGATCGATGCGCAGCGTAACATTCCCGCTGCGTTTCGGCGTCGAGCGTTCGCCGTTCAGTTTCCACACCCCGGAGAAATCCGGATTCGGTGGCGAGCACATTCCGTGACAAGCCACCAGAGCCATCAACAGCAGGCCGAAAAACAGTCGCCTTTTCATGCGCCGGGGACCTTATCCAATCTCGAATGCGCCAACGGTTCCTCCTGCTCAAAACTCCAGGCGCAGCGCGAACTGCATCTCGCGGGGCGTTCCCGAGCCCACCGGCGTAATGGGATTGACGATGGCTGTGTTCAAATTCACCGTGTTGATGACGCTGCCGAAGCCGCTCGAACAGCCCGTGGGAGCTGAAGTTGAAAGGACGCAAGTGGCTTGCGGCTGACCTAATTGCGGGTGATTGAAGATGTTGTAGAACTCCGAGCGGAACTCCAATTGCGCGCGCTCGCCAAAGGCGATGGTTTTGGCGGCGCCCATATCGATCTGCCACGTGCCCGGCCCGCGAACCAGGTTCCGCGGCGCGTCGCCGAACTCCCCAGCCGGAAGAGTGAACGCCGCGGGATTTACCCAAAGGGCTCTCGTTCTCCCGCCGGGCGGCGTGAGCGAGACGCCCGGAACCAGGTCGGGACGCTGGGTGCTCGAGTTCCCATCCGCCGCGACATAGCTGCCGGGCAACAGCACGTTGACCGGGAAGCCCGTACGGGCCAGCGCCGCCGTGGTCAGTTGCCAGTTGCCCGCGACGGCCGTGGCTACGCCCCCCTGGTTCAGCATCTGCTTGCCCCGGCCGAAGGGAAGCTCATAGACCGCGTTGCCATTGACCACATGGCGGGCGTCCCAGGCGCCGCTCGCCCACTCGCAGGCGAGGCAATTTGCGTTTTGCGGCGAGATTTCGTCGCCGTCTCCGCTGCCGTTCGAGCCGTTGTCGATCTCGTGCGTATAGGCGTAGTTGGCGGTCACCAGGAGCCCGCTCGAGAACGGCCGCCGTACCGAGACCAGCAGGCCGTTGTACGAACTGGCGCCGATTGAGCCGCGCCAGCCAATAGCCGGAGCAAAGGCCGGGTATTGCGCAATACCAGTAGCCGGATCGATCAGGTTCACGACGTTGGTTTCCAGCAGATGGACGCCGTGGCTTCCCACATAGGAGAACGTGCTTACGAAGTTGGCCGGCAACTCCCGCTGCACCGAGAGGTCCCACTGCTCGGTGTAGGTGTCCTTGCGGTTGCGCTGTTCGGCATTCGGCGAAATGGTTCCGGTTCCAGTGAAGTACGGATCAACTGGATAAGTCACCTGGAGGCTGCTACCGCTGGTGACCGAGTATGAGGGAATCTCATTCTTGGCGGGTAGATTTTGATCGTCGAGCTGGCCGTCTTCGTGGTACATGCCGAATCCGCCGCGAACCACTGTCCTGTTATCTTGCGGAGGCGACCAGACGAATCCCATACGTGGATCGATGTCACCGTAATTTTGATGGCCGAAGCTGGCGCCCAGACCGCAGAATCCCTGCGGGCCGCAGGTGTCGAAGTCGAAGGGGTTGGCCTTTCCGTTGGCCTCGTTGAAGATCTGGAAGACGGTATACCGCGCCCCAAGATTGAGGGAGAAATTCGGCCGCACCTTGAACTCGTCCTGAACGTAACCGACGATCCAGTTCTTGCGCAGATCGTTCACCGGCAGAGAGCCCGTCAGAGTTGCCTTGTGCACTTGGTTCGCTGCCAGTGCTTCGACCGTGGAGAATGTCGCCGTTCCATGTTCCCCGTAGTGCTGGTTCAATTGAATGTGGCGGACCTCCACTCCGGCTTTGATGGTCTGCCGGCCATGGAGCCAGGTCAGATTGTCGATCCCCGAAAAGGTGTTGCCCACGTAGATGGTGGTGTAGTCGTAGTTGAGGCTGCCGAAGCCCGGCCCGACATCCGCGGCTGAAATTGCGATCTGGTAGGGAGAGCCGGTTTGACTTAAGAAGTAAGTGTTATCGGTGGAGCGGTTGAAGCCAAACTTCGCCTCATTCGCCAGACTGGGGCTGAAGATGTGCAGCAGTTCGAGCACGCCATTGACCGGCGCAGCCACCCTCTGTTCCACGTTTGTCGCGACCGTTGAAGCCGGCTGTGTGTCCACCGAACGGTCATAATTGAAGCGCATGAAGCCAGTCGTCCTGTCCGAAAAATGCTGGTCCAGCCGGAGCATCGCCGAGTTCTCATTGACCACCTGTGTGCAGGCGCAAGTCAGTATGTCGATGTTCGGATCGCTGGTCGGCGTCTGGATCGCTTTTGGGCCCGCGGTTGGGTAGGCGTTGATTAGGTTGTAAACGGGGGACGAAGGTAGAACCGTCGCCCGCAGGGCCGCGCTCGGCACGTCGCCGCTCACCGGATAGCCCCAGTTTTGCCGGTAGGCCTCCGAGGCGATATAGAAGAAGGTTTTGTCCTTCCTGATAGGTCCGCCCACCGATCCTCCGAACTGATTCAGGCGAAGCGGCTGCTGCGTTTCGCCGTTAGACGCCCAGGTGGGCTCGGGCGCGTCGAAATAGTCATTGCGCAGGTACTCAAAAAGACGCCCGTGAAAGCGGTTGGTGCCTGAAAGCGATGTGACGGCAAGTTGAGCGCCGCCGGTCGCACCCTCTTCGGCGGTCGCCAGCAGGGTGTCGACACGGAACTCCTGGATTGCATCCAGGGGAATGCTGAGTCGCGCCCAGGGGCGCTGCGTCTGATTGATGATGCTCGTCTCGTCGATGCCGTCAAAGCTAAAGTTGCTGTCGTCGAGGCCACGTCCGGCGAACCGGATTGATCGCTGGTTGCTGCCGCCGGTGTCGATGGCCCCGGGAACATATGCGGTCAATGCCGCCCAGTTGCGGCCGTTCAGCGGCAGTTCGTCGGCCTGCTTTCTCTCGATCAGGCCGGTGACCGCTGCAGTGTTGCTGTCTATCAACTCCGAACTGGATGCGACTTGCACGGTCTGCTGGCCGCCTGAGATCACCAGCGCCGCATCGAGGGTGCGCGTCCTCCCAACCACCTGCTCCACATCGGTGAACGTCAGGGACGCGAAGCCTGGGTGATCGAATGTGACGGTGTATCTGCCGACCGGGAGTTCAGGTATGTCATACCTTCCATCGGTGTCTGTCGTCACTTCACGCCGCAGCTCGGTCGAGTTCTCTACTGCAGTAATGTGCGTTTGCCTCAGCAGCCTTCCCGACGGATCCGTGACCGTGCCGCTCAAAGCGCTGCGATCGACCTGAGCCGACCCCGGGATCGCACAAGCGAACAAGAAGATAGTGGAAAGAATAACCACAGACTGGGATAACGAAGAGCGAAGTTTTTCCATCTTGACCTCGAAAAGTAGAGTCGACTGTCGCCGACTGATAAGCGGGATCTCGCTCGAACTTTCAAGGGTGCGCGGAGAATCCTGTAGTCTCAGTTTGTTTCTGGGCGGATCAGCAACATTACAAAGTCGTAATCTACGACACTCGACATCTCGAGTTGTTACAGATCGCAAACAGGAATGTTAATTAGCGATGACTTCCGCTACGCTTCAATAAGTCTCATACAAATTGATGAAATCCTCAGCGGATGCGTTGAAGTTGTCTGTCGAAGACGATTCCGGCGGACCCGGGATTGACACCATCAGCTTTTCTAGACCGAGACCATCCGCTTTACGTTTCGTCTGATCCGGTTCTCTGTTCAGGCGGACCTTTGGCTTCGGTCGGGAGAAAGTACAAACCCTTGCTACAGCCAGGGCGCTAAGCCGCCAGGACGAGAGCCTATGCGCGACGCGCCAGTGCGATTGAGCAGAGCCCCCTACAGCACCGGACCAAATCGGCGAGACAAGAAATGGTGAAGCGAAATCGGTTCAGGAAGCAGATGACAAAAATGTAATTTGGCTGTCACCCCGCTGTTCGCCCTCCGCTTTTATTCTCCAGTTGCGCACAGTTAGAACGCGCCGTCCGGCAGATGTCCGTTTTTGACTTCCTTGTAAGCAATCGGCGACCGCAATGTGTGTGGACTCTGGCCTGTCTCCACCGCAAGATGTACGCCAAACGCGCTATTACCTGTTGAACAGAACTTGGAGGAGAGCGTTACATGTCTCGAAACACGTCTCACCAGAACTCACGAAGGAAACCTGGAAACGGGTCCCGCGACAACCGTCTGACCATATTGGCCAGCGCACTGTCGATGGGGCTCAGCGTACCGGCCTTCGCTCAGTCCGTACCATTCCCGACCTACACGCCCGGTCCTCAACCGGATGGCTCGTACGTCGTCAGTGATGGCACGATCATCACCCCCGCCGGCACTCAGGTGGATCTCGGCATTGAGGTGCGCGCTAAAGCCGTCGCTCTCAACCCCACCGGCAACCACACTGCCGCCGTCCTGACGATGGGTACGTCGGCGGCCAACGGCAACGGAGCCGTCGAAGTGTTCGATACCAAGACTGGCGCCGTCCTCCAGAGCTACAGCAGCCTGGCCGGAACCGACTCGAGCGGCAGCCACGTCGGCATCACCTATTCTCCCGATGGCAAGTACCTGCTCTTCAGCCAGGACAGCAGCTTCGTCGCCATCGCCAAGGTCGATCCAACCACGGGCAAGCTCTCCGATTACGCTCACGTAAGTGTTCCGATCGATGGCAGCCTCTTCGAAATCGAAGGGACTCCGTTTGACTATAAGTTCGACACCGTCACCTGCTTCCCGCACCTCCCTATCGGAACCGATGGCAGCTACGCTCACGCCTGCGGCCATACCGTTGGAACCAACCCTTCCGCTTATCCCCTCGGCATCGCCGTCTCCCCGGATGGAAAGACCGCCTATTCCGTCCTCGATGTGAACGATACCCTGACTAAGATCGATCTGACTGCGTCGACCCCGAAAGAGGGTGCGCAGATCCGTGTCGGCAATGTCCCGCACAGCGTCATCATCTCGCCCGACGGGGCGACTGCCTACGTCTCCAATGAGGCCGGCCGGATTGCCAAAGAGGATGACCATCAGCTCTACTCCGACGGCACTCCGGTTGTCGCCGATGCCGAAACTGGTGCGACGAGCACCGGCACCGTTTCCGTGGTAGATCTTTCTACGTTTAAGGTCACCAAGACCATTTTCACCGGTCTTCACCCGACGGGCATGGCCTTCTGGGGCAAGTACCTGCTGGTTGCCAATGCCTACGACGACAACATCTCAGTGATCGATACGGGCGTCAACCAGGTGGTGCGCACGATCGGCCTGGGACTACCGATCCGCGTACCCGGTGAAAAGAAGGCAGCGTACGGCGCAGGCCCGAACTCCATCGCCGTCGATCCCGACCACGACATCGCTTACGTCGCGCTGTACAACGCAAATTCGATCGCCGTGGTCGACCTCGACAGCGTCTCGAAGGATGCGATTCTTGGCCTGATCCCAACTGCCTACGCGCCAAGCTCAATCGTGCTGGATCATAAGGACAGAGTGTTGATCGTTGCCAATGATAAGGGCATCGGCACCAAAGGCATTCCTCCTCAGAACTCCTTCGGAACCGCCCACGGAGTCACCAGCTACAACACCCACCAGGACCTTGGCACAGCCAGCATCATCCCGCTGCCCGGCGTCGACACACTGGCGGATTGGACGAATCAGGTCTACCTGAACAACCATTGGGATCTGACACGGAACATCAAAACCGCCGCCGGTGGAGATCCGCATCTGAAGGCGGTCGCTCTCCCGAAAAAGATCGGTGACCCGTCGCTCATCAAGCACGTGTTCCTGATCATTCGTGAAAACCGCACCTACGATCAAATCCTCGGCGACGTTATCGGCGGCAATGGCGATCCCTCACTGGCCGTCTTCGGCGCCGGCGTCACCCCCAACGCGCACGCGCTGGTGGAGCGCTTCCCGCTCCTCGACAACTTCTACGACCCCAGCCGCCAGTCGGCCGACGGTCATAACTGGATCGTCCAGGCCATGGCGCCTTATTCTGACGACATCCAGTCGCCGGACTGGGTCCGCGATTATCCTTCGAATGGCGGTGACGCGATTGCCTACCAGAAGAAGGGTCACATCTGGGACCAGGCCGTCAAAGCCGGCATCCGCTTCAAGAACTTCGGCGAATACATCGAGTGGAACTCGTTCGTCGTTCCCGGTTGCACCCCGATTCCGAACTTCAGCGGAAGCTGCCATCCGACCTGGAGCCATTTCTACGCCGACACCCAGGCGTATGAATCCAAGACGGAGCCTCAGCTGAAGTACTACCGCTCGGTCCAGTCCCACTCCCCGCTTCCGAACCTCATCAACAACACAGATAGGAAATATCCTCAGTTCGACTTGGACATTCCCGACCAGTACCGCGTGGATGTCTGGAAGCAGAACTTCGAAGAAGATGTCAAAGCCGGAACTGTGCCCCAGTTGAGCATTATGTGGATCAGCTCCGATCACACCGGCGGCCCGCCGACGGCCGTCGCCATGCAGGCGGACAACGACCTTGCCGTTGGCCGCTTCGTCGACATCATCAGCCACAGCCCGGTATGGGATTCTTCGGCGATCTTTATCGAAGAAGATGACGCGCAGGATGGCGTCGACCATGTCGATGGCCACCGCAGCCCGGGATACGTTATCAGCCCCTACGTCCGTCAGGGCGGCGTGGTTGACTCCACCTACTACACCCAGGTCAACATGACCCGAACCATCGAGCAGATCCTTGGACTGACCCCGATGAACCAGTTCGACCTTGTGGCTTCGCCGATGAGGACGCTCTTCGTCGACGATCCGCCCGCCGATAACTTCAAACCATGGTCGCATGTGCCGAATCTGATTCCGTTGGATCAGGGCGTCAACCAGACGACGGCATCGCTCAAGGACGAAAGCCCCGCGGTCAAGGCTTTGAGGGTAGGTTGGATGAAGAAGAAGGCGCAGGTCTTCGCCGGCAAACACACCAAGCCGGACTCCGAAGACTCGGACACTGTGAATCACCTCAACTGGTATGAGGCCACCGGATTCACCCGGCCCTATCCAGGCGAGGCGAAGGTTCGTCCCGCCAGCGACTTCAAGCACCGTAAGGCGCCTGAAGCTGGAGCCGACCTGGACGACTAACTTCCTCCTGACTCGAACGGCCCTCTCTCTAACTGGGAGAGGGCCTTTTTTTTCTCCTCAAGAATCCCCTTCTTCCTCGCCAGGCCCCCAGTCCCACCCCCGCTCCGAGTCGACGCAATTGTCCAGTTGTGTGAGCGCATCGTCCGTGAACGGACATCAGCCTGAATAGGTCAGGAGGCAGACATCGAAGTCTGTCGCTGCCGCCGTCCTTCCTTGCTGGGCTTCTCTCCCCGAATCGAATCCACAAGGAATGGTCATCGACTTGCCTTGTAGGCACTCGAGTTCTCAGTTGCGGATTCCAGGGGAAGGGTCCTGCGGGACATTCGTTGCCTAGAGGAGGACGTCGTCATGAAGCGTGGTCTTCAATTATTGCTGATCGTATGCTTGGCAGCTGGCAGGTCGTGGGCAGTCAGTGACCCCTTTGTGGGCAAGTGGAAGCTGGATCCGTCCAGGAGCAAGGTCACCGACCTCATGAGAGTCGCCATAGCCGGGGCCAATAAATATAACCTCATCTTCAACAGTGGCGGGGTTGAGACAGTGCTAGCGGACGGAACCGACCAGCCCGGGCTCTTCGGAACTACTGTGTCCATCACGGTTGCAGGACCCAATAATTGGACGGTAGTTCGCAAAAAGAATGGCCGCACACTCCTCATGGGAAATTGGAAGCTTTCAGAAGACGGCAAAACCCTCACCGATGCCTTCACTTCGGGCCAACCCAGCGGGTCGATGTCCACGGTGAACTATGTCTACATCCGAACGGCTGGCAACTCAGGTTTCCCGGGCTCCTGGGACAGCCATAGCGAATCGGTGCACTCTGCCTTTGAGCTTCAGATCCAACCCTACGAAGGCACTGGTCTTTCATTCATCAACGCCAGCGAAGCGTCGACGAAAAGCATGAAGTTCGATGGGAAAGACTATCCGCGTCAGGGCAAGTATGTGGCCCCGGAGTCGGTGTCGTCCGGACGCCGGGTGAACGACCGCACCCTGGAGCTGATCGACAAAATAAAAGGCAGGATCGCTGACACCCAGCGAATCGAGCTCTCTCCCGATCTCAAAATGTTGACCGTAACCATGCAGCCGTCCGGTCAAAGCAAGCCCAACATCTTTGTGTTCGATCGGGAATAAGGGCACGGAGCCGCGGCCCAATTTTAGATCGGCGCTTCACCGTCAACCCACTCCCGGAGCACGGCAGCTTGCGTCCGTCCTTCGCCAGAGCAGCGAAAACGTTCCACGAACAGAGTGAATGCAACGAAGAGCCGCTATGGCGCGCCTCCTCTTCCACCCAACGGCATCCACGTTCGCATAAGAGAGAAGCCGGAGACCACGTCGCGCAGTTAGAGATACATTAGGCGCGCCTGGGCCACATGCTCCGGAGCAGCCATTGCTGCCGCCTGCTGCGCGCAAGACGGACCTCCACGACTAAATGGCAGCGGCAGGTTACCCCCTTTTCATTCCCCACAACAGGAAGTCCTTGCGTGCAAGTGCAGCCCATCGCAAGCTGCAGGAGCCAAGCCGGGCTTGCTTTCGCATGCGTTCCCCCCGCGCACAGCGTTAGTACCTTCGTAATCCCCTCTGCAAGATAGCCACCGCAAGAAGGTAAGGTGCCCGCATCAATACTAGGCAATGGGACGACGCCAAACGCCACCAGTAAGAACTCACAAGGATATTTGGCGAATGACTAACAAATAGGGCCCGCTCCCTCTCGGCTAAGCTCATCGCGGCTAACTCTAAGCTTTTGGCGTAAGTTGCAGCTCTTATTGTGAGCGCTGCGTGGAAGTGCCACGCGCGATAACAGTCCCAAAATAGAAGGTGGTTACATACCATGTCACGTCATACATACATATCTTATTTTCTTAGAACGTCACTAAGATCTATCTTGCTTATCACCATGGTAACTGCGGTAGGATCGGCGTATTGCCAGGGCCAGCAATCCATTCAAATTACCGCGACGAATTCGGATGGATCCAATACTGGGAGTGCCCGTCTCAATACGCCGGTCAGCCTCACGGCGCAAGTTTCTGCGGGACCCGATCAAGTGGTTAATTGGAGTCTCACCGGAGAAGGAAGTGTCTCCGCTTTAACAAACAATACCGCAAAATACACGCCGCCGCTGACTATGCCATCGAGCCGGAGCGTCACCATAAAGGCCTATCTGCACGCAGCGCCTTCCGTGACGCAGTCCTATGCGGTCTCGCTGATCTATCCGGTGCCGACAGTCTCTTCGACCGCCATTCCGCAGGTGGAAGCCGGATTCACTTATACCAACGCTAACGTAAGCGGTGTCGGATTTGTGTCGGGAACCGTAGTAAGCGCCAACGGAACTCCACTCAAGACAACTTATAAGGATTGGAACGACGTCTCGGTTACCCTTCCGGTTCCAGGAGACGCCAGCGGAGTCTTGTCGTTGAAAGCAACCAATCCATCTCCGGGAGGAGGTGCGGGGGCAAGCTACAATCAGCCCGTTCAGCCGGCATCGATCGCACTTACAGCCAAGGACGCGGACGGCACGAACACCGGAACAGCGCGACTAGGCGTGACCGTCAAAATGGCTGCGGTGGTAACTGGGTCTGTTACGAAAACTGTCGACTGGAGTTTGACTGGTGCCGGGAGTATTTCCAGCAGTGGCGTCTACACGCCGCCTGCGACGATGCCGGAGAGCAGCGCCGTTATAGTGAAATCAACTCTGAGTTCGAATTCAGCAGTATCGAGTTCTTATCACCTTGCCTTATTAAATCCAACGCCAGTAATCAACAGCATGAGTCCGCTGAATGTGCCAGTTGGTGCGACAACTTCAGTAACGCTCACCGGACATGGCTTTGTTCCAGGGATTGCCGTTGTCTCGAACCTCGGTACAATTGCGAGCACAACTTATAAGTCGGCCACCTCTGTGGTTGTTCAGTTGACGCTGCCCGCCTCGGCATCGGGCACTCTGTCGTTGCAGGCGAAGAACCCTACTCCGGGCGGCGGATTGGGAGCAGCTTTGCAGTCGGGAGTCTCGACCTTACACATTACTGCCAGCAATTCAGACGGAAAAGATACTGGAACAGCGCGGCTGGGCGTGCCAGTCAGTTTGACAGCGACCGTAGCGAATTCTCAGTACGGTTCAATTAGCTGGAAGTTGCAAGGCCCGGGTAAGCTCGTGCCCTCCGGCGATACTGGCCAATATGCCACTTACACGCCTCTATCTTCCGGCTCTCTCACCACCGGCGTGACAATCACCGCTTACATGTCTTCCTACCCTGCATTGGCGACGACCTATTCACTGGATATGATCAATCCCATCCCCACCGTTACCTCGACAAACCCGGTACATGTGTTGAGCGGCGGAACGCAGCAAATCACATTAGCAGGATCAGGATTTGTTCCTGGGACGGTCGTGCTCTTCAATGGGGCTTCGCTTCCTATCTCGTATGCCAGTTACAACCAGGCAACCATACAACTGCCCGTATCCGCAACCGCGACGGGAACGCTCGACCTGAAGGTTCAGAACCCTACTCCTGGAGGGGGCACTGGAAGTACTTTTACTGAGTCGGTTACTCCAAGTTCTATCACACTTACAGCGACTGATGCCGACGGCACCAACACCGGCACGGCAGAGCTGAGCACCAACGTCACCATGGCTGCGGCTGTGAGTGGATCGGAAAAGACGGCAGTGAACTGGAGTGTGGCCGGAGCCGGCTCGATCTCGAGCAGTGGGATGTACACCGCGCCTAAGGCGCTTCCATCCAGCACCGCAGTGACCATCACCGCCGCGCTGGCCTCGAACCCTGCAATCACGGCGAGCTACCCATTGAACGTTATCAACCCCATCGCGGTCATCAACGGCTCCAGTCCCTCGCTGGCGCCTGCTGGAAAATCGACGGACATTACCTTCACCGGTACTGGTTTTATTCCAGGCACGGTGGTCCTGGTGAACGATACACCGGTGCCGACGACCTATCAGTCGGCGACATCGGTGGTTGCCGAGGTGACGGTTTCGTCAAGCGAGACCGGAAACCTCTCCATCACCGCGCAAAATCCCGCGCCTGGGGGCGGAACGAGCCTCTTCTATCTGGAGTCGATCGCGGCGTCGCTCGGCGTCAGAGCAGCGGCCCGGATCCTCGATCAGACGACGTTTGGACCGACCAACGCACTGATCTCGCATGTTCAGCAAGAGGGGATCGATGCCTGGCTGTCGGAGCAGTTCAACACCCCACAGACAGTATTGGCTCCGGTTTATGCGAATCATCCTTCCTATTGCAGTGCGGCCATCTACTGCACGGAATCGGAATGGTACCGGGCAGCGTTGACAGGCAATGATCAGCTCCGCCAGAGGGTAGCCTTCGCACTGAGCGAGCTCTATGTCATCTCGGCGTTCCCGATTACCGGAGCCGGGGTCACTCCGTACATCAACATGCTGGCTAAAGATTCCTTCACTAACTGGCACCAGATCATGACCGACGTGACGTTGTCGCCGGCCATGGGCATTTACCTGGACATGCTGGACAGCCACTCGCCGACCGGAACTGAGATAGCCGACGAGAACTACGCGCGGGAGTTCATGCAGTTATTCAACATGGGAATCTACCTTCTGAACCAGGACGGCAGCTTGCAGCTGGATGGCAACGGAAATCCGATCCCTGCCTACACCGAAGCCCAGGTGGAGGCCTTCGCTCGGGCCTTTACCGGCTGGACCTACGCCAATGCGGATGGTTCCACTCCGTCTTCCCTGATCGGCGTGCCCAACTACTCTCATCCCATGGTGGCCGTCGAGGCCGACCATGATACGAATCCCAAAACACTCTTGAACGATACGGATCCCACGTCGTACAAAGGGACGACCTTGTCGTCAGGCCAGACTGCGGAGCACGACGTGCAGGACGCGATCACCAACGTCTTCAACCATCCCAACGTTCCTCCTTTCGTCTCCAAGCAGCTCATTCAACACCTGGTCACCAGTATGCCGAGCCCCGGCTATATCTCCCGCGTGGCCTCGGTCTTCACCAACGATGGCAATGGCGTCCGCGGGAATATGACCGCGGTGCTGAATGCGATCTTTACCGATCCTGAAGCCAGGGCAGGAGACACGGATGCCTCCGCCGACGTAGGGAAGCTGCGCGAGCCGATTCTCTGGCTGACGGCGGTGATGCGCGGCCTCGGCGTCACCAACACCGACCCCAACGACTATTACGATCAGTTATCCACCTATCTGGTACCGCTTGGGGAACGGCCGTTTGCCGCGTCGAGCGTCTTCAATTTCTTCTCGCCCAGCTACGTGATTCCGGGAACGACCTTGAACGCGCCGGAGTTCGGGATCGAGAACACCGCCAGTGTCGCCACCCTGCTCACTCTGGCCGACAGGCTGATGATGAACAAGTTCGTCAGCTTCAATGTGGACCTGAGCGCCACCAGTTCTTGGGGACAGATGGCGTCCACCCCCTCGGTTCTGGTCGATGCTCTCGGCACCCTCTTCATGCATGCGGAGATGGATCCGAATATCCGCGCATCGATCATCAGCGAAGTCAGCTCGGTGACCGATTTAGGGCAACGCGTCAGGCTGGCTGTCTACCTGGTCATCACCGCGTCGCAGTACAAGGTCTCCCACTAACCCGCATCAGCCAGAACCTGCGTCCTGCTGCTCGTGCCTTCCACGGCCGGGCAGCAGCAGTCCGAATTGTGCTTCATCCAGAGAGGAATTACGACCATGAATCGTCGCAGCTTTATTCGCACCGCATCGTTAGCAGCCGCCGGACACGCCGCCGGCTTACGTCCCTTCGGCATGATGAACGCTTTCGCTCAAGGCTCCTCCGACTACAAGGCGCTCGTCTGCATCTTCCTGTTCGGGGGAAATGACGCCAACAATACCATCATCCCCTTCGACACCGCCGACTATGCCAGCTATGCGAAAATTCGCGGCCCCCTGGCGCTTGCCCAGAACACGCTGCTGCCGCTGACGCCCCTGCCGAACTACGCCCTCAATCCGAATTTGCCCGACATTCAGTCGCTCTTCAATAATGGAAAGGCCGCGATCGTGGCCAACGTCGGCACCCTGGTGCAGCCGCTGACCCGCACCCAATACCTGGCCTCGCAGTCGCTTGCGCCGAGCAGCCTGTTCTCGCATCCCGACCAGCAATTGCAGTGGCAGAACTATCCTCAGTCGGGGGCGACGCCCACCGGCTGGGCCGGCCGCATCGCCGACTACATGGCCCCCATCTACAATCCGAACGGGCAAGTTCCGATGGTCACCTCCTGTGACGGGGACACCTTGTTCTGCGACGGCGCGTCCACTTCGCCGGTTGCGGTGATTCCTGGAAGCGTACAAACGGGTAAGTGCTCCGAGACCGCCTCCATGTGCACTTCCAGACAGGCCACTGCCCAGCAGATCCTTAGTTTTGAGAGCGGCGTTTCGCTCGTCCAGGCCGACAACAACATCACCGCCAATGCCTATAAATACGATGGAATTCTGGCCACCGCCCTGCAGTCGGCCACTCTCCAAACTCAATTTCCGAACGACGGAGCGCTCGGATCGCAGCTTCAACAGATTGCGCAGATGATTAAGGTCGGACCCTCTTTGGGCATCAGCCGGCAGATCTTCTTTGCCGGTGTCGGGAACTTCGACACCCATGCCGCCCAGCTTTCGGTCCAGAGCAGCCTGCTCGCCATGATCAGCCCGGCCATCGGGGCTTTCTACGCGGCCACCCAGGAGCTGGGAGTCGCCAACCAGGTCACGACCTTCACCATGTCGGACTTCAACCGGGCCTATCAGCCCAACGGCAACAACGGGAGCGACCACGCCTGGGGAAGCAGCCTCTTCGTGCTTGGCGGCGCCGTGAAAGGCGGAAAGGTCTATGGAACCATGCCCACTCTCGCTCTCGGCGGACCGGACGACTCCGGCAGCAACGGCCGCTGGG